>JBAZEV010000035.1:0-21450 GCA_041653695.1 Bathyarchaeia archaeon | reverse complement strand
TAAAAAAGCTGATTCTGCAGATAGTCCTTGTTAAGGGATGTAGACTGTTCCGTTGCTGTAGATGTATTGCCTGTAGTATATGTCTGGGTTTAGCTGGTCATCGTAGATTATGTCCAGTTTAGTTTGGTATGCTCTAAGTAAGTTCGCAATGTTTTGGCTTATCTCAAGGGATGGCGCGTCAGCCTCCCATAGTCCCCAAATCTTGTCTTGTGGTCCCCGAAAACCGTATGCGTAATCTTTTGGAAGAATATATGCTACCCTGTCGCTTGCTGACCCGACTGTGCGCGGATTTGCTTGGGCGTATTCCCAGAACTGTTGCATGGCGTCTAGGTGTTCGTCTCTTAGGATGCTTTCGGTGTAGTTTTCGTTTGAGTCAAAAACTATGATGTATTTTGCCCCGTTCTCGTATGCTAGCATCATGTCATCGTAGAGTTGTTCGCCTGATTCGATGTATGGGGGTTCATTATATGTCCACGTAATGATAACTCCCCAGTCCTTGTTATGAACCGAAGCCGCACCCCTGCACAGGGCAACGTTTAGTTGTCTGCTGTAGTTCCAACCAAACTCCGCAAAAACTGTGTCATACCCCGTCTTATAGTCAAACCAGTATAACACGTAATCTGAAGTAAATGTGGGGTAGTTTACAGTATCCGTCTGGAAACGTGTGATTCTGTTCAGACTATAGTTTAGGGCTGCAACAAACTTGTTGCTTGCATCGGCGTAACTTTCTGCTTCGCTGACCCACATAGTTTTGTCTAACTGTTTTCCGCCAACTTCATCCATGGCATAAAAACCCAAAAACTTGTTACCCCATGACTGCTTGGCATATTCCAGCCAATCGATCGTAAAATAGTAGCCTGTTTCGGTGTACACCAGAAACGACAACCCCTTATCGTAAGTATACTGGCACGCATCGTTGAGTAGTGGTATGTCATATGTTATGCCTGTGCTTCCGATTACGACAATGTTTGTGTAGTTGCTGACTTTGTCCATGAAACTTTGGATTGCCTCAAACTGTGCGTATGCTATGGATACTCCAACATACAGTTCCAGTGGTTCACCTGTTGTTTTTGCGTCAAAAAGGGTACTAGGTACAAATAATGCGAAGACAAGCAAAGAAACGGGAATGATTACCGCGTATTGTCGTTGTTTCATCTTGCTATGTATGGCTTTGTTTGGGTTGTATAAGTATTTTTCAAAATCTGCTTTTCTGTGTTGTTTGGTTTTTGTTTCGCGCTTCCTTTATAAATAATAACGCCGTTATGCTCTTGTGAATACAGTTGCGACCACCCTGTGAAGTTGTTGTACGCTCGGTTTTACCTGCTTTTCGTTCTTTGGTAGCCAGAAGCCTGATAGAAAACTTCAATTTTTCACAAGTGGCTGCCGCAAAAAAACTTGGAACAACACAAGCATCCATCAGCCATTATATCTACTCCAAACGGGGAGAAAAAATGGTACAACAACTGGAATCATCGGCATCCGTTAAACCAATCGTAGACGAAATCGCCAAAGGCATCGCCGAAAACAAGATTTCACCCTTGGACGCAATGATGCAGTTCTGCAAACTATGTGAAGCCCTACGCGGCGGAGACATGATATGCGAATGGCACAAAGACTGCGTAGACCTCCCAGACGCCTGCAATGTTTGCCCCTCAACAAATAAAAAACAGTAACCAGAATACTTTCTTACAACATTGTGGTGCCCAAAAAATTGACAACTAAAAGCCGTCGACATCATCTGAAAGGAAGCGAAACAAAGAAGCTGTTTCAACAACTTAAACAAAAATTAGGCATAGACATCAACCAAGAGTATGAAACAAAACCACGCGTTGAAGTGGAAGAAACAGAAAACGCTGATGTATTCTTTTTAAACGGTGACCCATTACTGGCAAAAACAGACGGAGAACTATTTCCAACCCTAAGCTACGAAAAAGTCATAGTAAGTTTGCCAAAAATAGTGGTTGACATGGGCGCAATACCATACGTTTGCAAAGGAGCAGACGTAATGGCTCCGGGAATTACCCAAGTAAACGGTGAATTCACTGAAAAAACGTTGATTTTGATTGTTGATGAGCGTCACGGAAAACCTTTAGCCATTGGTTTGTCACTTTGCAGTTCTGAGGAAATGAAAACTGCTGACCGCGGCAAGGTTGTGAAAAACCTTCATTATGTTGGCGACCGTATTTGGGCATGCATTAAGGGTTCTTGACCGTTTTTGGTATTTTTGACTAAAAAAACGTTTTAATACAGTATGATTGGTTCACACAAAATATAAAATGCTGATTCGGAACCCTGTTTTTTGAAGATTATAGACCAAACCGAGCGGAAATGTTTAAAATGAAACCTCTCTAACTAGTTAAGGGAGTGACAGCCCTTGTCAACATCAGAACGGGAGAACCAATCAATTCAGAAAAAAACATACCTAAAAGCTATACCACTGCGAAACCTTGCCGATGTGGAAGTCATAAAACATGAACTCAGTTTAGGCAACATCCTTATTCTTAAAATCACTCCGCTTGCCCGAAAAAGTATTGAAGACGTAAAAAAAGCCGTCAACGACCTTGCCGAGTTCGCCCAAACCATCCAAGGTGACATAGCAAGCCTCGGAGAAGAGCGTGTGGTAATAGTGCCCAAGTCAATTAGAATCTGGCGTCAAGAAGCTGATGCATCTAAAGAACAAGTTCCTACCGCAGCTTAACTGTTTCCAAAACTTCTGGAACAAGTGACTCCACGTTATATTTTCGTTTGAACATGTTAGCCATGCTTAAACTCTTTGTTTTCTCGCCGTGTAGCACAATTATTCGTTCTGGTTTTGGTTTCATCCGCTGAATGTAGTTTACAAGTTGTCGCCTGTCTGAGTGACCTGAAAATCCTCGGACGGTTTCTATTTGCATGCTTACGTTCATTACTTCCATTTTGCCGTTAGTGTTAATGATTGGAACATCAGTCAAGCCTTTCTGTAGCCTTGAACCTAATGTGCCGTCGATTTGGTAGCTGACAAAGATTATTGTGTTGCGTTTGTCGTTTGCTAACCGTTTGAAGTAATCGATTACAGGTCCACCTTCAAGCATACCTGAGGTAGCCAAGATTATACATTGGTCACCGTTAACGATTTCTTCCCTTGCACTGGGGTGTTCCACGATTGTGAAGTAGTCTGACTGGAACGGGTTAACGCCCTCGTAAAGGATGCTGTTTCTTACATTCTTTGCTAGATACTCGGGATACGCTGTGTGAATTGCGGTTGCCTCTGAAATCATGCCCTCAACAAAAACTGGGGCTTCTTTTAACAGACCCCGTCGCATGTAATCGTCGATTATTAACATGATTTCTTGGGCACGTCCCACTGCGGGAACAGGAATCAAAACTTTACCTTGCCTTTCCATTGTTTCGTTAATTATTGTGGTGAGCTTTTCTTCTGATTCTTCTCTTGTGGGCATTATGTCCTCTGCGGCGCCGTATGTGCTTTCGGTTATAATGGTTTCAACTCGTGGAAAAGTGGAAACAGCGGGCTCAAGAAGCATAGATTTTCCATACTTGTAGTCACCCGTATACACAAGGTTGTGCAGTCCCTCGCCAATATGCAAGTGAACAATTGAAGACCCAAGAATGTGTCCCGAGTTATGTAACGTCAAACGTATATCAGGCGCGATATCAGTTACAGCACCAAAACGCAGCGGAATAGTATGCATAACAGTGTCGCGTACATCTTTTTGGCTGTACGGCGCCATGCTTCCCTGTTTGTTTGCAACATCCAAGTAATCCAACTGCAGAAGAGTCATCAAACTTGAAGTTGGAGCTGAACAGTAAACAGGTCCATCGTAACCATACTTGAAAAGAAACGGCAGAAAACCACAGTGGTCCAAATGGGCATGGCTGATAACAACCGCGTCCAGTGCGTCTATATCAAACTGTGGTGTGTCAAACCTTGGATACGCCTTTATTGAAGTTAACGAACCCGGATTAATGCCGCAATCCAAAAGCACATTGCTTTCCATTGTTTGAACAAGCATCGCGGAACGGCCTACTTGACGAAAACCACCCAAAGCAGTTAGGCGGACATCACCTGTTTCATGTGATGAAGGTCTGAAGATTCGTTCTCCAATTGACCGAAGTATTCGTTCACGTTCTTTGCTTTCTGAGTACATAAAATGGCGCATATGCGCAATAATTTTAGATGGAATCGGCGGGCTTCTTAGTATTCGGGGTCTCCAACGGGTTTGTTTAATTATTTCCTGTAAAACCTCACCGTTTTTCCCGATAACAACACCCGGCTTTTTTGCCTCGATGATTACTTCACCAAGGCTTGGGTCAAAATTTATGTTAGTGATTTCTGCTTCTTCAGAAACAACTTTTTTAATGATTTTTTCTGTTTCCCGCTCTTTAACACGTATTGATGGGTCAGAACGTACAACTATCCTTTTTCGTATCAGCTTGACAATCTCTGCGATGATGTAACTTTGTTCAACTAAGACCTCTGGCTTTTTGGTGTAAACCGCAAGAGCAGGTCCTTCATACTCTATTCTTGTCACTTCAGCTTCAGAAGGAATTTTTGCCAAAATATGTTGACTTATATCTACTTGGTCTTTACCGGATGATGTCAAGCTATTTTATCGCTCCTCAGGAGCCCCCTAGAATTCCCTTTTTTTCCTCAGCGCTTAATGTACGATAGCCATCTTTTGTAATAAGTGCCACATCGTAGTTGTTGCCGCTTGCGATGTCCCGTTTCATTGCTGAGTCAACAGCCCGTATTACAACTGGCAACATTTGTTCGATTGTGCTGTTTTCTTGGTATTTATCTTCCAAAACACCATATGCTACCGGAGAGCCAGAGCCTGTGGCTGTACATTTTTCTTCAATGAGGCTTCCAAGTGGATCTAAAGAGAAAACGTGCGATCCAGTGGAGTCAAATCCTCCAACCAGAATCTGTGCCATTAATCCTCCGCGTGCAGAAAAGAGGACATTTGAAACTAAATTGGCAGCAGCTTTTACGGGGATTGGTCTGCCGTTGTTAAGTTTGTAAAGTTTTGCATTAACTTTGAGCATCTCAACCACATACTGTGCATCTGCGACTCCACCTGAAATGGTCATTCCAATGTGGTCGTCTACTTGGTAAATTTTTTTGCCTGCTTTGTGGGCTACAAAATATCCCATTGTAACACGAGTATCTGAGGATAGAATAACGCCATCAGTGCAAACAACACCAACAGTAGTTGTTCCTTTTAATGCTAATTTCTCAATGTTTTCATGCATATTAATGTCCCCCGAAAATGGATATATATACAGAATGACTCGGGAGAAGTCAGAGGTGTATATACTTCCCCGACCGATTTAAAAAGATTTCGAAACCCCCGTAAGTAGCCAAACACACCATTTTAGTACCAAAAAACCCTGAAACTTAATATGTAGCCTGCAATCATATCGGTGATTGCCTTGCCAACCCAGTTACATCGAATGCAACTTCCACGCGAAGTTGTCGTTGGAAACGATACTTTATCTATGTTACCCCAGATTTGCAAGAAATTAGACCTTTGCGAATCGGCTCTGGTTGTAACTGGTCCAGAAACAAACAACATAGCAGGACGTATGGTTATCGATTTGTTGCGCGACGAACATATGGTTGTTGAATCGTTTGTTGTTAACTCTCCAACGTTGTGGGAAGTAAAGGCTGTGGAACAAAAAATTGCGGAAATGAAACCCCGCGTTGTTTTGGGTGTTGGTGGTGGAACCAAAATTGATGTTGCTAAACTCAGTTCCACTGGTCAGGGCGTTCCATTCATCAGTGTGCCTACTACTGCTTCTCATGACGGCATTGCCAGTCCTGTGGCCGCTGTTAAGGGGCTGGGTAAACCGTATTCTGTTATGGCACAGTCCCCGATGGCAATAGTTGCAGACACAGACATCATCATCCGTTCAGATTACCGTTTCACAGCAAGCGGATGCGGAGACCTTGTTTCCAAGTTTACGTCTGTGCGGGACTGGGAACTTGCCTTCAAAGAACGAAACGAGTACTACGGCGAATACGCAGCCAGCCTAGCGTTGATGAGTGCACGGCTTGTAGCCAAAAACGCTGACGTGATAAAACCTCAATCTGACGAGGGTCTGCGTCTGGTTTTAGAGGCGCTGATTAGTTGTGGTGTGGCAATGAGCATTGCGGGAAGCAGTAAACCATGCAGTGGTTCGGAGCACCTGTTTAGTCATGCCCTTGATTTGGTTGAACCAAACGGTTCCTTGCATGGTGAACAGTGCGGTGTGGGAACAATAATGATGGCTTACCTGTATAACATTGACTGGAAAGGCATCAAAGAAACGCTTCAAAAAACTGGGGCACCAACAACCGCCGAGGAGTTATGTGTATCCTCTGAATCGGTAATTAAGGCGTTGGTGATGGCGCGTACTATACGGCCAGAACGTTACACCATTTTGGATACACAAAAGTTGGATGAACATTCTGCTGAAAAACTCGCCAAAGTAACTGGCGTAATCCAATAAACGTTTACCCTTTTGTACATAAAAAATTGTACACACAAAATCCTATAAAAAAATAGATTTTGAAACAGCTTCAAAAACAGTGTTTATTGTGAATTCATAAATTATAACTATTGAACAAACCTCCATTTATATAGAGGGACCTGGAATGGACAAAAACAATACTATGGACATTCGCCTCTTTTTTCACACGATCCTTTTTGCGTATCAAAAGAAGATGAAGCAGATTCTGGGCACAGGAGAATCAGTTTTTATTCACCCAATCTTGAACACGATTAATTTGGTTTCCGAAAAAGAGGGTCTCAAACTTATTGACGGCAAGAATTTAGATGAAGTATTCACCAATTTTTCAAAAAGGCTGAATGAAACAGGTATGGTTGATAACGCCGAATTTGAGCGAATAGACGACGAGAAATATATTTTATACATAGACGGCTGCGTCTTTGCGGAACACTCGCATACCTTGTTAGAACCAAAAGACGCCGCATGTCCATACGCTTTGCTTGCGATGTCAATTTTTCAGTCAGTTACTGGTAAAAAAGTCAAAATTGCAGAGACAACATTCAACGATACTGGCGGTAAAACCGTAATCGAAGCAATGACTCCGTAATTGTTTGTTCACACGTCAAACCAGTTGCATTAATGTGCAGGATTTCAAGTCAGCGGTGTTCATTGTCTTTTTGTTTTATCCGCTGTTTTTGTGTTTGTTGGCGTTGTTGCAAAAGATATAAAACATTCTCAACTGTTAAGAATTGAATACATGGGCTCGTGGTCCAGTTGGTTAACTCCATTTAGAGGCCAAAAGACGCTTCCCTCACGCGGAAGAGATCGCCGGTTCAAATCCGGCCGAGCCCACCACTGTGTTTCTAAAGGTTTTCCCGTATTCTCTGAGCAATTTCGTCGAGTGCTTCCCTTTTTTGGGTTATTTCCCCTTGATGTCTCATGATTCGAGCTTTAGATGTGCTATCTTCGCTGAATTTGGGTATAACGTGAATGTGAATATGCATCACTACTTGGCCTGCGGCTTTTCCATTAAGTTGAACAATACTGATGCCATCAGCGTTAACCGTTTTTTTTACTGCAGCACTAATTTTTTTGGCAACTGCAACCATTTCAGATAATACGTTTTCGGGTGTTTCATAGATGTTTTCATAATGGTTTTTGCTGGCAACTAATGTGTGGCCCGTGTTCACGGGGTTCAAGTCCATGAACGCTAAAACGTTTTTGTCTTCGTAGATGATGCTTGCTGGTAATTTGCCTTGGGTGATGCTGCAAAAGGGGCAAGCAGTGTTCATGTTGTTGTTTCACTCTTTGTTAGCTGATGTTTTTTTGGGTGTTAATAGTTTATGGTCTGTTTTTGTTGGTTGTTTTGGCTGGTTTTTCAAAAAGCTTAAAACATAAGCTGTTATTCATGTTGGGTTGTGCCGAGGTAGCTCAGTTTGGGAGAGCACTCGACTCAACAGCAGACGTTGTTGAGGGTGAAGCTGAAGACCGAGTTGTCGCTGGTTCAAGTCCGGCACCCGGCACCATTACGCTTTCTTTCAGAAAAGAACCTGTACTACAAAAGTTTGAGTTTTGTTATGTTGAACTAGCCTTCACTGATTGTGATTGGCGTTTTCTTTTGGTCTTTTTTACTTGTTTTGTGTAAAAAATCTGTACATTTGTTTGTGAACTAGAACTATCTTCTATAGTAAACTCTCTGGGCTGTTTATTAGCTTGGCTTGGTTTGTTCAACAACTCTTATATGGAGTTGTTGTTGGGTTGAATTCTTCCTCTCTTGCTGTTGTTGTTGCTGCATTTAATGAAGAGGAAGGAATCGCGCCCACACTGTGTGAATTGAAAGCGGTTCTTAATCGTCCTCATCTTGTTGTTGTTGACGGACAAAGCACAGACCGCACTTTGGAACTCGCTAAAGACCTAGGTGCAGATGTTGTTGTTCAGAAAGGTAAAGGTAAAGGTAACGCGATTTCTGAAGGCATGGACCGCCTTGACAAAAACACGTCTTACCTTGTTCTTACGGATGCAGATTACACTTATCCCGCCAAACACATCAAGGAAATGATTAGTGTTCTTGACCTTAATCCTGATGTTGGCATGGTTCTGGGCGACCGTTTCAGCAGACTTTATGAGAATGAATCTGACCGAAACCAGTTCTACATCGGCAACCGCATTCTAGGTTTTACGCAACAACTGTTCAACGGCGTGAAACTAAACGACCCTTACACGGGGCTTAGAATCATCAGGTATGAACTGTTGAAGGGCTGGAAACCAAAATCAGAAGGATTCGAAATCGAAGCAGAACTAAACCACCACATCGGACAGTCGGGCTACAAAATCAGGGAACTGCCAATCATATACCGGAAACGGTTAGGCAAAAAGAAACTGAGCTTCAGGCACGGACTGAAAATACTAAGAAGAATAGTAATAGACCGCCTGTCTAGCTCCAACTAATTCTATGACTTTTACAATGTTAGGTATTCGGACATAACAAATCGTATTAATCCATTCAGCAATTACGTTGGGCTATTGCATCTTGTGCCTTCAGGAGGAACGCAGTTGCGCACCGTTGAACCTAAAACTGGGGTAACGTGGAGAAACCCCGCTGTTTGCTTAACCGCAACAATCATTTGCACGTTTCTTGCTATCTGGGCTGTAGTGGAAGCTCCTGTTGCTCCTGCACCTGGCGTTTCTGGGTTGTATATTGCCGCAGCCGTTTTTGTTCCCTTAGCCCTTTGGTTTGGCGTTTGGGGTGTATTAGCGGGGTATTTGAGCTGCATCTTTATGGCGTTATACATTGGTTACAGCCTAGAGTTTGCGTTAATCTGGTCGCTGGCAGACCTGTTCGAAGGCTTAGTCCCGTTGCTGGTGTTTCGTGCCCTGAAAGTTGAACCAAACTACAACCTGAAAAAACCCAAAACAACATACGCGTTAACTGGTCTGCTTGTGGTTACTTTTGTTATTTCAGCACTGGCAACGATTATGGCGTATGCAGAAGTTTTTATTGCATCCTTTTTTGTGGGTATCGCATTAATGGTTGCTCAGGCAGTTTTGGAAGATAAACACACTTGGATATTGTGGATAACCTTTGGCGTGTTTGTTGCAAGCATTGTTTCTGGAGTATTCGGAGTTGGCGCTTTGACCGCCTTTGGCGACGTCCCCATGAGTGTATTTCCAACTGTGCTTTTCGGTTGGGTTTTTGGGGACATTATCGTGCTGTCAACTATTGGAACTACCTTGATGGTTTTGTTTACTCCACTGATAAAACGGACCCGCGCCTATGTAAAAGGCTATTTTTCATAGGTTATTGTTCTGTTGTTTAGTGCTCGTTTGTTTTGAGTGAACAATAACGTCTCAATGGTCACCATGCTCCATGTTGGCAACATAAAAAACGATAAAGATGTCTGGTTGGTAAAAGATTTTGTTTAATATGCCTGCTGGGTAGCCGACCCAGACTATCAGAAGCTATGCCAACTTTTTTTGTAACAAAAACTCCTAGAACGGAGATTCTGCACGCTGCAGAGTTCACGTTGTAGATGAAATCCAGTATCAACTTCGACGTGTTGTGTCTGCTGTTGCTGGCTTTTCAGTTTGTGGCTGGGTGTTTTCTTACCTGTTTATACACAAAGTATACTACGGTAACAATTATTACCCAGAAAACGATATCCGCCAGCAGTGGCACTCCGTTGTCGTATAATGAGTATTCTTCGGGTGACCCAGGATAAACTATTGTTACCTTTTTGAGCCAAAGCAGCGGCAAACCATAACCTGTTATCGATGCGCCCATGCCCACGGTCATGTCCTGTGAGTACAACGTACAAAGTAGTGCAATTACTGCTCCACAAACGATTAACAGCAACATTGTTTTAGTTTCCATCTTTTTTCCTTCTTGTTACTTTTGTTTGGGTTTTATCTAAACGTTTCTTGCGTGAATTTTTGTCGTTTAACGCCAAATATTGTATCGTTAAATAACTCTGAGCCTTACTAAGTTATAATTTTAGATATTACCCACAGTGTTATTAATCGGGATGGTTTTTAACGTTTATGGACTGCGTCTAATGGTTCACAGTGTTAAACCGTTTACCCAATACAAAAATATATGTGGCTGAGTTTTTCGGTGTGTATATTAACGTAAACAAAAATAGGTATCAACCTTAACAGCCGTGTTGCAAACCATGAAAGTTGCCCTGATTCAGCCACCCAACAAAACAGCGTCCTTGAAGGTTCCCCCACTTGGTTTAGCCTATTTGGCGGCTGTGCTAAAACAAGACGGCATCCCCGTAAAGATACTGGACCTGAATGCACAAACAGCATCCATTGATGGTTACTTGTTGCATGAGAAACCTGACGTTGTTGGAGTCACGTGCACCATAGCAAACGCCGTAAACGCGTTTGAAGTTGCCAAACAAACAAAACAGGTTCTGCCAAACAGCACAGTAGTTTTTGGTGGTCCTTACCCAAGCATGATGGGAGCTAAGCTTTTGGAGGAACATCCCGAGGTTGACGCATCATTGGTGGGTGAAGCGGAGTACACGTTTCTTGAGTTTGTCAAACAGTTACAGGCTGGAAAAAATCTGGGTTCTGTTGGTGGCTTAATCTACCGCAAGGACAATGCAGTTAAAACTAATCCCGTGTTAAAGCCTGTGTTGCCTTTGGACCAGATTCCTTACCCTGCACGGGAGGAGTTGGACATGCCTTTGTATAAGGAAAACATGGGCACGGTGTTTACTTCGAGAGGTTGTCCGCAGCAGTGTGTTTTTTGCAGCCGACCCGTTTTTGGGAAACTTTGGCGTGGTCACAGCCCAGAATACGTGTTAGCTGAGATTGAACAACTAATCAAAAACTACCACATATCCACGTTGAGTGTTCTTGATGACAACTTTACCGTTGACCTGAACAGGGCCGAGCAGATTCTAGATGGGATAATCGCAAAAAAGTGGAAGCTTGGCATCTACTTCTGGAATGGTATGCGGGTTGACCACATCAATGAGCCGTTGTTAACCAAGCTAAAACGGGCTGGGTGCACTGCAATCAATTTTGGTGTAGAATCCGTAGACCCCAAGGTAATCGGTTTCATACAAAAAGGCGTAACGTTGGAGCAGATCGAACACGCAATAACCTTAACCAAACAGGCTGGAATCAAAGCAAACACCTTTTTGATGATTGGAAACCCCAAAGACACAGCTGTTTCTGCTGGTAAACTGGTAGATTTTGTGCAACGAATACAAGTTGATGGTGTTCACCTGAGTATGGCTACTCCCATTTTGGGTACACCGTTTTGGGATTGGGTTGAACAAAACGGGCGCTGGCTGAACTGCGACCACGAAGAGTTACTGGATTGGCCAATAGACGACATCGAGGATGCATACCCCGTTTTTGAGACCGCAGATTTTACTGCACAAGAACGAAAGTCTGCATACAATAAGGTCAGAGGTTTTCTGGATAGTCAGGGGCTTATTATCTAATTTACCCAATTTTTTGGCAACTTTTTGCATATTAAATATTAATACTGCAACGTTCCTATAACATTTGGAGACGTTAATGAAACAACTGCACGCTGTATTACTTCTTGTAGTTGTGGTGCTGGCAGCATGTTCTGTTACGCTGGTTTTGTTAAACAACAACCCCGACGACTCGCCTAATTCACTTGATTGGAACGGCGAAACGGGAGCTGAATCTGAACTGCTGCATTACACGTACAATGTTGTTAACGTGTATCCACATGATGAAACCGCGTTTACCCAAGGGCTGGTCTACGCGAATGGAACATTGTACGAAGGAACTGGACTACACGGGCAGTCAACGTTGCGGAAAGTGGACCTTGAAACCGGAAATGTAACACAGCTTTACTCGTTGTCCTCTGACTTGTTTGGTGAAGGCATCACCGTGTTAGGTGACAAGCTGATTCAGTTAACTTGGTTAAACCATGTGGGGTTTGTGTATGATGTTGACTCGTTTGAGTTGCGGCAACAGTTCAGTTACAATACTCAGGGTTGGGGAATCACAAATAACGGTACCACGCTGATAATGAGTGACGGCACAGCGACTTTGTATTTTTTGGAGCCGCAAACCTTCCAGATTGTTGGTCATGTTGAGGTATTCGACGAAGAGCCTGTAACCAATCTGAACGAACTTGAATACGTAAACGGTTTGGTCTACGCCAACATCTGGGAACAAGACAAAATCGCGATAATAAACCCCCAAACCGGGCAGGTACAAGGTTGGGTAGATTTAACTGGAATATACAGTTCACAAAATCTGGAAGCTGACCAATTACTAAACGGAATCGCATACGACCCAGTTACATGTAGACTCTTCGTGACTGGTAAAATGTGGTCAAAACTTTTTGAAATCCAGTTGGTTCTTGTAGAATAAAACTTACAAAAAACTGTTAAAGAAAACAAAAATGGTGGAGGGAAACGTTTCCCTCGTGTTTACTCTTCTAATACCTTGTTGGCTTGTTCGCTGTAGGCGTTCATGACGTAAGGTATTCCAGAAATCTTGGATGCCTCTTCGGTGAGTGCCATCAGGTCGTTGCGGCTGATTGTTGACAGTTTGAAGTTTCTGCTTCCCGCCATCAACTGTTGCAGTCCAACCCTGAACTTCTGGACATACGTGTAGATACCCATAGCACCAAGAGGTATGTCTTTGATTTCTGCACCGAACTTTTCTTCAAGTTCTGCGTAGGCAACAAAGATTTCGTTAACTCCACTGCCATACTTTGAAACTGAGTTCGGTAAGTTGTCTTCCTCTAACCATGTGCCGATGTTCTTTCCAACCATTCCAGGTATCATCAAGCCTCGTCCCATGCATACTGCTTTAACGTCTGGGCTACCCATTGCAAGTGCTTTGAATACGCCGTCCTCTGATGAGAACCCACCAGCCATTGCGATGTCTGGTAGTCTTAGGCCTCGTGCTTTGAGTTTTTGGCAGTAATTGTATGTGAGTGCTTGCAGGTAGAATGTTGGAATTCCCCACTCATTCATCATGGGCCATGGGCTCATGCCTGTGCCGCCTGGTGCACCATCGATTGTGAGAAGGTCCAGTTTTGCTTCTGAACCGTAACGTAGGGCCATTGCCAACTCTAACGCGGAGTATGCACCTGTTTTGAGTGTGACTCGTTTGAATCCTAATGCTCGTAGGCGGTCTACTTCTTCGAGGAATGCTTCTTTGGTTACGAATCCTAGCCGTGAGTGGCGTTCAAACTCTTTGATTGCGCCTTTTTCGAATGCTACTTGGTTTTCGTGCAGTGTTGGGTCTGGTGAAACAACGTATCCACGTTTTTTGAGTTCAATTGCGCGTTTCAGTGTTGAAACTTTGATTTCTCCACCGATACATTTTGCGCCTTGTCCCCATTTGAGTTCGATTGTGTCTAGGTTATGTTTGGATGAAACGTATTCTGCTACTCCGAATCTTGTGTCTTCTACGTTCATTTGAACAAGGATTTCGCCGAAGCCTTCATGGTATTTGTTGTAGATTTGGATGCGTCTGTCCATTTCTGGTGATTTGGTGATTTTTCCTTTGTTGTTCAGTTCCAATCCGGGGTCGATTCCGCAGACGTTTTCACCACATACTAGTGTGATTCCTGAGATTGCGGCTCCGATTGCGAAGTGTTCCCAGTTTTTGCGTGCAATTTCGGTTGAGCCTAATGCGCCTGTGAATATGGGTACTTTGAGTTTGACTTTTTTTGTCCAACCGTATTCTGTTTCTGTGTCTACGTTGGGGAACAGTGCTGTGTCTGGGTCTGGTTCTATGCCTTCTGGTAGGCCTTTTGCGCCTATGGCATAGCCTTGTATGTTCAGGTGTGAATAGTCAACGGGGTAGTTTTTGTCTGCTCCGGCGGTTACTTCTCCGAATGGGCCGGGGTAGAGTACTTCTCGTCCTCTGAATGAGGCTAACCAAATTTCGCAGCCACCTTTACATCCGTCTACACATCTTGAACATATTCCCGACATCGGGGCAACGTTCTTTGATCGGTTGAATGTTCCGGTTGATTCATCTGCGTTTGGTTTTCTTAGATTCATGTTTATTTTCATCTCCATTTTTCAAACGTGCTGTTTTACGGTATACGGCAACCCTTTGCCTATAATCAAGGGTTGCTTATAAAATTTTTCAATCAAGCAGCAAAATGGATATCAAATATTCAATTTCAAAAAATCGGCATCTGCAAACCTGAATAAATGTTCAAACAAGCTATTTTTTGTCCTGAAACATGCTTTTTTGCATATAACAGCGTAAAGGTTAACAGTTTTATTTGCTCATCAAGATAAATAATGAACAGTAGCTGGAGCGTTGTTTTTTGGGTGAACCCGCCATAAAAGATGAACACCTGATTGCGTATTGTGGTCTTTATTGTGGGGATTGTCACGGTTTTAATGGCAGGATTCCTGACCTTGCACGCGATTTACGTAAAGAACTCAGGGCATCAAGATATGACAAATTTGCCGAGTTTATTTCCACGTTTTCGTTCGGCAAAGACTTCAAAGACTACACTGAATGTTACAAAGTTCTTGGTGCTATGGTTGGTTTTCGTTGCCGCAAAGGTTGCAGGGCCGGCGGCGGGTCTCCGTTTTGCAAGATTCGGGTTTGTGCTCAAAAGAAAGAACTTGAAGGCTGCTGGTTATGCACAGAGTTTGAAGACTGCAAGAAGCTGGAGTTTTTGGTTCCTGTTCACGGAGATGCACATGTTAAGAATCTTAGGGCACTGAAAAGGAATGGAACCGACGGTTTTCTTTGCGGTAAACGTTACTGGTATAACAAGGCGAAAGAAAAACCGTAACCGTTACATGTTTACACTTGGCATTTGGGGCAAAGAAAAATGTGTCCCCCGCCGTGAGCCAGTTTTATTATTGTTGTTCCACAGGTTGGACATTTTTGGTCTTTCATGTTTGGTCCCATCGATGCGGTGTAGCCGCCATGTTTTTGGTGCAGGTCCAAAAAGTCTTCTTTTCCATGTAGCCGTATGCGTTCATCTACAACATACTTGATTGCGTCGTAGAGCCGTTTTGTTTCTTTTGCTGTTAGTTCTGAGGCTTTGCGTTTCGGGTGCAGCTTTGCCCTGTACATGATATCCTGAAATGTGCTGTTGCTTATGCCCACGAGGATGGCGTCTTTGCCTACTAGCACCGCTTTTAGTACCTTGTTTTGTGCGGCGAACTGTTTCGAGAACTGTTCAAGTGTAAACTCTTTGTCGCTGGGTGAAAGCTTTGTAGAGTCAAAGTCCCGTTTGTAAACATAGGAGTCTTCTAAATTGTCCTCGTCCAGCAGCTGTATTACGCCCATGCTGGTAAGCCGAACCGTTAAGACTGTGTTATCCGTGAACTCGATTCGCAGGTGAAACCGCGTAACATCCTTCGGGTCCACATGGTAAAACAGTTCTCCGCCGTACTCAAGTCCGATGATTAAATCGTTTTTGTTGTCAAACTTCACAACTATAACATTGCCTCGGAAACTGATTTGCCAAATTTTTGCGTTTTCCAGTTTCTTGTTAAACGCTGCTATGTCTTTGTCTATCATGCCAATTTTTTGCAGTCGTTCGCAGTCCTGCACTTGGCAACTTTTTACCTGTTTGCCCAACAGTTGTTGGTTCATCTGTTCTGAGAGAATCTTTGCTTCTGGAAGCTCAACACTCATTTTATTCCCTTCAAATGTTAACGAAAACTGTTTCTAACTTTGTTTGATTGCGAAATTATATTTTGTGTAAAAAAATGTAGGGTTGGTAAACGTGTTACAGCACAGTTTTTCTTTGTATGCCTTTGAGGCGGATTTTGGTTCTTAGATTCATCAAGCACATGTACGGGTAAGCAACCAGTATAATTGGCAGATTCTTTTTGAATGCTACCCTCACGGAGCGCCGTAACCCATTCAGTATCAGGTTAACTCCTGAACCCGCGGTTAACGTGTCTATTTGCTGGGGGATGTCTGCTCTTAGGATTGCTTGGTGGTCGTGGGCGTAGTTTTTTCTTATTCCTTCCCGTATGTGGATGGATACAATGCTATGGTCTGTTACCCACTGGTATCCACGCTGCAAGATTCTGGGATACAAATAACGGTCTGCAGCAAATTTCAGGTCCTCTGGGAAGCCCCCGATTTCTTTGATTACGCTGGTTCGCCAAACGTTGTTGTCTAAACTAATCAACTGGGACTCGTATGCCTCGTTTTCTATTTTATCCAAATAAATAGCCCTCAAAACGGGCTCTGATGGAACACGTATTCCCTGAGCAACAGCAACTTTTGGGTTGTCCACGATTCTAGAAACTATGTTAAACCATTCAGGAGCCAAAACCACGTCTTGTTCAACTGAGACAAAAAACTTGGTTCTGACATGTTTTACTGCTTCATTAAAACCGCCGCATACGCCGCCCTGCGTGTTGTGGTAAACTGTCCAACCAAACTTTTTGGCTAAATCAACACTGTTGTCGGTACTTTGGTCGTCAACAAAAATTTTCTGACCAACAAACTCTTTGGGGATTACCTTATCGATTTGCTTCAAAACCGTGGGTAAATAGTTTGCGCCGTTCTTTGCCCACATGCAGACATCCATTTTCTGTTCCAGTTTACGTCAACCTCACCTGTTTTGAATTATGGCCTTCTCTATGTGAATAAACCCAAACTTTGGTTGCTATTGAATTTTTGCCACAATTATATGACGCGGTTTTGAACTAAAAATCTTGGCATCCTAATATTTTTTCAATAAAATAAAACAATGAAACAACCGCAAACTGCCGTAACACAACTGTCTCCGCTGCTTCTGGTTTAACACCCACGTTTAGTTACTTCAAACAAATTAATTACACCGTGGCAGTCACACGCCGTTCCCACAGCCAACCTGAAACAGTTACCAGCCGTTTCTAACTTTTTCATGGCGATCTGCAACGTTTTTCCGTCCACCGCCCCCAACCCGCCAGTCAACTGCAACGAAACCAAAACCAACACAACATCAACAACACCTTAGACACCAAACTCCAGCACCAGATTCATCGGCGCAAGTTTAGGTCTGCCCGTAACTGCACAAACACCATGCGGCGGCAAACAGTTTTCCCTGCAACGCTCGTCAGGCAACATGTAACTGGCAACGACAAACCCCGCATCCTTGTCAACAAACGAAACCAAACTCTTTGGAACATTATCCAGCACCTCTGGAACACCATTGCTGTATGCTTTGACCTCAAAACCCCGTTTCCCTAAAATGAGAACCGCAAGTTTAGCAACCACATTACCTGGAATTGCAGTAAACACCAAATCAGGCACAGACCCCAAATCCAACATGTTTCCCAGAACCTCTATTGCGTCGGCTACCACCAAAGCGGATTCACCATTCCGTAAACAAAACAGCGCACCAGAATCTGTTGCCAAAACGTCTGCCTCATGACCTGCAACACACTCTGGGTCTATATCAACAACTAAAACACGGGTACCGTTCTGTTTTAGGTACCTCAGGGCGTTTGTTCCAAACTTGCCCCCACCCAACACAAGCACATTTTTTCCACTCAACGGCAACACAGTTTTCACACCCTTTTTGGCAAACATTTTCCCTTTCACAGGTAACACCTATAACGCTTATCTAACCCTTTTACAATATAGAAACCTTCATTGCCACGAAAAGAAATAAATGCGTTAACTCCACTCTGAATTGGTCTGTGCGGCTGTAGTCTAGTTTGGAAGGACATCAGCCTGCCATCTTGAAAAAGGCAGAACGCTGACAACCCGGGTTCAAATCCCGGCGGCCGCACCTTCTTTAAAAAAATTTTTGAAAGATTTAGTTTTCCAGAATTCAACTTGTTAGAATGCAGGGCGTTATGTGCTCAGGTGATGAACAAATATTGTGCGAAACTGTTTCATGGTCAGCAGTTGGATAAGAACTGGATTTGGTGGGATATAACATGAACGTGTTTGTAAAGATACAATACATTATTTGTAGAATCTTGTATCTGAGCTATCTTTTGATAAAATATTTATTTATTATAAAAAATCTTTCACAATACTTATATACTGATACGTATAATATCGTATTTGTGGGGGGCTATTTTCTATAATTCGTCAAGTATTATTGATAATCATTTCGTTTTCTATATTACTTACAGCATTTTCGTTTCCTTTGGTGAACGCTACTAATGGTTCAAGCATGATCTATGGTTGTAGGGATTGGGGAAACGACTTTGACGAGATTGTTGCATGCACGTTCATGTGTTCAAGTATTTCCGTATTTTTTGCGAACACTCAGGTTTTTAGTTCGGTTGCAAATAATTATGGACCTTATACAACCCAACAAATGGTTTTGAATCAGGCTGCTTGGAATCAGCAATATTATGACTGGAACACGGTCTTTTATGTTGGACATTCACAAATTGACCAGATATCAGCACCACAACATTTGACGGTATACATGAATAGCCACCCAACACCACCAGATTTAATAGACTACCAAATTTACCCAAACACATCAGAAGGTGATCATCATTTTGTCTGTTGGTGGTCTTGTGGTTCTGCAAATTATATCGGTAGTGGCAGTCCATCGCCGTGGCAGTTAGCATACTGTTGGACTCATAACACCCAGTTAAGCTCAGATGGCTACAGTAATCCTTGGTCAATTGGAAACCCACCTACCTGTTTCATAGGTTTTCAATACGGTTCAAAACCGTTATCAGATATTGACCCAAACGGTGCGATTTACAACTACGCTGATTTTGTTGAAAAATTCTACTACTACGCCGTTTATGATCATCAGACACTTAACGATGCACTCGATCTGGCTGCTAAATATGTAATGGGTGACGACGAGGCAACATTGGGATCTCTTGAGCTGAAACAAGGATATTATGTTGGTGACCAGTGGAGTTACATCCGAGTCTTTGGGAATGGAGAATTGGTGATACCCTACACGTAGGAGGATTTGTGTAAATGAGAACTTTGAAAGATAAATACAAAAAGTGTTTAGCATTTGGAACTGCTTTTATAATTTTTCTAACGCTTATTCCAAGTGTTTATTCTTTAGAGTTGAGTTCTCACGATTCGTATGTTTTGGATTTTCTGAGTGAAGTTGCTAATTTAGACATCTCCAAATACAAAATTGAGCCCGTAAGCTACTCGGTGCAGTATCCAAGTCATCATGGCGGTTTGCCTTATGGTGTGGGGTGCATGAACCTCAAATCAGATGACAACGAGTTACGCGTATCGTTTACATATCTAAACAATACTCTAACTGGTTGTTTTCTTAATGTACTTGTAGGGTCTCCACAATTCACTCAAATTTCTACAGATATTTCGGAGAGCGCAAAAAGTATTTTGCAACGTTACAAAAGTTTCGCTAACGCTTCATACGTTGAAGCTTTATCAGATATGCTCAGTGTGGTGGATTTAACCAAAAATGTGACTGCACTTTCAAGCAACGTGATGCTTGAAGTTTCAAACAGTGGGCACCAGACAAAGGTTTCTTGGAGATATTCTTCGAACGATATTGTTTTTAGATCAAAGGTAATTGGAATTCACTTTGAAAATGGAGTTTTTTGTGGTTTCGCAGACAGTTGGACTCTCTATAAAATAGGTAGTGACGAATTGGCCTTGACAAGAGATGAAGCAATAAACATGGCAATTGAGCTTGTAAAAGACTACCCACTAAAGATGGTGACTGGTCCCAACAATTCAATTAATGTACCGTTTAAATTGAATACCAGCAAGGCAGATACCACACTATGGGGAATAGCACGGGAACCTTTAACGTTGTATCCAATCTGGTCGGTTCAGCTTTATTTTGAGAATATGTCTTATAATTTCTATGGTTTTCATGTCAGGATTTGGGCGGATACAAAAGATGTCGAATCTATTAGTTCACTAAGTTCTGGAGGCGCAATGCCTGAGGACAACCAAACAGAAACAATCATAATACCTGAAGACACCCAAACAGAACAAACCAACGAGCAATCTTCTCAGCAAACTCCAACAGATGCTTCAAATTATTTGTATATTATAGGTTTAGGCGTAATCTTTGCCATTGCAGTTATTATAACAACTGTGGCTTTGAAAAAACGAAACAGATAACCATGTTTTTATATACGATTCTGTTAAACCGCCAAATATTTGAAAAGACTGAACCCTTTTTCTGGGAAGTCAAAACCCATCTGAATTAACACAAAATGAATTAACATAAACGAAACCTGCTTTACATAGAAAAAGTTCATAAAAGACGTTTACTGCATAGATGAGGTTAGTTAATTGCGCGGTTGTAGTCTAGCCTGGTAGGACACAGACAACTTTGGTGTAAGCCTTCCAAGCCTGTAATCCCGGGTTCAAATCCCGGCGGCCGCACCACTCTAAAAGCGAATACGTACCATTCTGTACTTTTTTACCTTCCCCTCTTTTTTTGTTTAATGGAATTTTTGGAGCACTAAATTATGAGTGACCAGAAGATTTCTTGTGAAGGTTGTGGCAGCAAATGGGCTGTGATCGGCGTTGGTAATCAGATCTTAGCTAGGCTTGTTGAGTGTCCTTTGTGTTCTGAAGAAAAGTTGACTTGATTTTTTAGAGGAGTCTTCTATTTTGACTCGTAAGAGAGAAAAAAGACAGGTTCAACGTGTTAAACGCGTTAAACACGATTTTTTAACTCTAGCAGATGCAGTTCCTCTCACAAATAAGGGCTTGCAGATTCTAAAGTTGTTGGGTGCAGGAAATCCTGCTATTAGAGTGGCTGGTATTGTTGGTTGTAGTCGTTCTAATGTTTGTTATTGGAAAAACAAGTTCCTGAACATGGGGGCACTTAAGCTTCAGGTTCGTGATGCTGTTCACATTTTTTCTCTTACCCCTTATGGTTCAAAGGTTCTCACTACGGGTGAGGGCTACTTTCCTGAAGTTTGCTGTCTAGAAGATTATGCGATAAAGTTTAAAGTCAAAGAATGGGAACGAACACCATTAAATTGGAAAAGGTTAGGTCGTCCAAGGAACTGGGAAAAATTAGGAGTAAAAATCGGCAAT
>JBAZEV010000034.1:0-21611 GCA_041653695.1 Bathyarchaeia archaeon | reverse complement strand
GTTAACATACTCCGCAAGCCTGTAAACCTCAAGCTTACTAACATCCCCCAATGCACCAATACCGCCAGCCATGTCCCCATAAAGGGTGCAGTAACCAAGAGCAATCTCGGTCTTGTTGCCTGTGTTCAAAACCAGAATCTTTAGGTCTTTTAGCCTGTTAGAAATGTCCATCAAAATATTCCCACGAGTCCGAGGCTGAATATTCTCATCAGCAACAGAATCATCCGCAGCTTTCTCCGTGGCAAAACATGCCCGAATCTGCTCCAAAGGCTTCTCCACCGCTTTGTGAAAACTGTCCACAACACCCTGAATACCCGCCTTAACAAAACATATACCAAGATTCTCCGCAAGCTGCTCAGCATCCGATTTACTGTGGTCGCTCGAATACTTGGAAGGCATCGAAACCCCGATAACATTCTGTTTGCCCAGAGCCTCCACCGCAATACACACACTAACAGACGAGTCAATACCGCCACTCATGCCGACTGCGGCTTTTTCAAAACCTGTCTTCTTGAAGTAGTCACGAACCCCCAAAACAAGGGCACCAAACATTTCCCCAGTTTTATCATGCACAGGCGCGTCTATGGTTTTGGCTGTGCCCGCCTTCAGGTCGATGTCTGTAATCACCAAATCTTCTTCGAACTGTTTAGCATAAGCAACCAAACCCCCAGTTTTGTCCACCGCCATGCTGTAACCATCAAAAACCAGTTCATCCTGACCGCCAACAAGGTTCACGTAAACGATTGGAACACCGTTCTTGGTGGACTTCTCCTTAAGCAAACGGCTACGTTCCAGATGCTTACCAACAAGAAACGGCGACGCAGAAATATTAACCACCAACTCCGCGCCACGCTCAACAAGCAAATCCGTTACCTTCAAGTCGTAGTCGTGGTCCCAGAGGTCCTCACAGATTTCCACACCCAACCGAACCTGTTCACCGTTAACAGTCAACGTTACAGGCGCAACCTCTTTCTCAGTGGCTGCCTTGAAGTATCTATCCTCGTCAAAAACGTCGTACGTGGGCAAAAGCGCCTTGTAAACCACACAGACTAACATGTTTTTCTGAAAAACCGCAGCCGCATTATACAAGTCCTTACCCTTAAAATCAACAAAACCCACCACAGCAACAGCATCAATCGTGTTGCCCTCGATTAACTCCAGCAACGCCTCCTTGTTTTTTTGCACAAACCCGTTTTCCAAAAGCAAATCCTGAGGCGGATAACCCGTAACAGCCAACTCCGGAAAAACAACGATGTCTGCGCCGCCACGTTTTGCGTCTGCAAGAAACTGGCGTATCCTAGAAACATTACCCGCTAAATCGCCAACCGTAGAATTAACCTGCGCCAACGCTATTTTCAACGTTTAACCTCCAAACCCAGAACATGCACAAACTGGGGTACTCAACATTAAATGAACCCGATTTGCTTAAAAAAGGTGTAGCCCACAGAATGTTTACTTGAGTATCATCTGCGTGAACCGTTCAGAGTCAAAAACTTCCAGGTCCTCATAGTTTTGGCCCACACCAATAAACAGTATCGGCTTACCCGTAACATAGGTCACACTCAGGGACGCACCGCCTTTAACGTCAGCGTCTACTTTGGTCAAAATGTTGCCGTCAACGTTTACGATTCCATGGAACTCCTCTGCCTGCAAAACCGCATCATTACCAATCAACGCGTCGATAACCAGTATCGTCAAATCAGGTTTCACTACACGTTTAATTTTGCCAAGTTCACTCATCAAATTCTTGTCTGTTTGAATACGCCCCGCGGTGTCAATCAAAACAACGTTAATCCCCTTGGACTCAGCATGACTAATCGCATCAAACGCCACCGCAGCGGGGTCTGCACCGTAGTTATGTTTAATCATGCGAACACCCAGCTTCTTGGCATGCTGCTCTAACTGCTCAATAGAACCCGCACGGTAAGTGTCGCTGCCAGAAAGAACAACCGAGTAACCCTTCTTGGTCAAAAACTTTGTAACCTTAGCAATCGTGGTTGTTTTGCCTGTGCCATTAATTCCAACAAACATAATTATGTATGGCTCTTTTTGTTGACGTTTCTGTTCAATGTTAGCAAGAAGGTCAACAGATTCTTTGGTTGTCAAAATCTCCATCAAAACATCGTGAAGATTATCCTTCACAACATCTTTGCGGTCACCAATCCTGTTAACCTGAACACCGTCAAGGCGTTTCTCTAACTCGTCAGTGATATAATACGCAACAGGAACCGCAACATCGTTTTCGATAAGACTAAACCTGAACTCCTCTAAAGTTGGACGCAGCTTTTCTGCTTTCAGTTCAGTGGTAACGATTTTGTTAACGGCGCTGCTAAGCCCTTTCCTTAGCTTCTCGAACACCGCTAGACTTCTCCTCTTCCCTGAGAGTTGCTGTTATCTCATCAAGTTTTGCTCGGTTATCTTGAATTCGTTCAAGAACCTGATTCAGTTGCTGACCTAACACATCACGCGTTTTCTCCATCTCAGATACGCGGACTTCTATCTCCTCTCGGGTTTCCTTCAAGGTTTTTTCCACAGCAACATCTGCGCCGATGCCAACAACTACTGTTTCAGAAGTTTCCAACTTGGCTTTAACATACGAGCCTCCGCCAATTGGAACAAAAAGTTGACTGCCTTCCTTTTCTTGTTCAAGTCCCTCTAACGTAAGGGCTGAAAGACGCATCTCAGTTATGGCACCGTTCACCATACTGATTCTGCTTTGAATCTCGTTCACTGTACCCTCTAGGTAACGAAGCTCCATCGCTAATCTACGGAAGGTTTCTTCATCACTGGACAGAGTTCTCCGCTCCTGGAGTCATCTTCTTGACAAGGAGATTTGTTATCTCCTGGGGACTTATTTCTTCCACCTTGAAGATTCTCATCTGGAAACGTTTCACTCTATGTTTACTTCCCAACATCATGTAGACTTTCTCTACAGCGTCTTCTGGTTTCAAAGCGCGGACTTCTTTCTTGAACTCAGTTTGGAAATTCGGTTTACTGATTTTTCCACTGATTCTGAAGACTTTTACTTCACTCATTTTAATTCACTACATCCAATGCTTGTCCTATTATGAACATTTCGGGTCCAGTAGTTAACATGCCAATCATGGCGGCTTTACTGTTACCTACCAACCCTGTGCCAACATACGGTATACCACCGTTAACAGTTCCCACATCCACGGGAACTTTTAACACTTCCTCTAATACAGTGCGTTCCTCATCCTTCAACATGGGATGAGCCAACACACCTTTATTTGTGGCTGCGGCAAGCGAACCAACATACGGTAAACCAGCTATCGCGCTGGGAACAACCTCAACACCCAATGCGTCTTGGATTTTGCTTATGTCTACTTGTTCCATCCTTGGGTCCACGACTGCGCCATTATCGTTGGCCAATATCATGTTCCCGTAGGCTGTCCGTCTAGTATCCATCACAGCAACGTTAAGGTCACAAACGGCTTTAATCGCTTCAACCTCTTCGGATGCTGCAAACGATGGCAATACTACACCATATGAGTTTGAACAGGCTAACGCGCCTGCGAGTACAGATTTCCCGATTGTAGTGGCAACAACCTCAACCTGTAGCCATTCCCCAACCTTCTGGCGTTTACTCTCCGGAATCTGCGGAGGAATGATTACAATTTTGTCGTTGACGACTAAATAAACTCCGATGCTAGCGTTACCAAACACATCAAAAAGGGATAATGTCAAGGTTACTCTCCTTCAGCGAGGAGAACCGTGACTACTCCTTCTTTGTCTTTGGTCACACGGACCCTGATTTTTCGAGGCGGCTTTTCGATTCCTCGGCTCCAAAGTTTTTCGTTAACTTCGTTGGAGATAACTAATCTTTCTGCCTCTTCTTCATCTTCGTCGGGTATAGTCTTGATTTTCATGTGCTTAGTTACAAAGCTTTTTACAATTCTTGCTGATTTAGGAGCACGTTTCTTTCTTGGGTAAATCCAAGCTTTGCTCAGAGGAATAGTATAGAACCTTTCTTCAACAATTTCCTCTTCGGTTTCTTTTGTTTCTTTCTTTTTGCTCCTTTCTTTAGTTTCAACTAGTTCTTCGTCCTCTTCTTCCTCGTCTTCTAGTTCCTCTTCGTCTTCGGGAAGTTCAGACTCTGAATCTTCTTCAACTTCTAGTTCTTCGTCTAATTCTTCATCCAATTCTTCTTCAACTTCAGCTACATCAACAGGTTTTTCCATCTAAAATCCCTCAAGCCTTAATCTTCCTTTGTCGCCAGCGTCTACGTTTAGGGTTAGACCTGACCAGTCCATTTGTTTTGGCTATGACCCATGTTGGAACAGATTTCTTTTCTTTTCCAGCCTTGGCGAGCCTCAATTTTTTCGCGGTTGGTTTGTTTCGTGCCATTTTCATACTCTCCTAATTGTATAATCTCTTCGACCTGACTGTAGCCTTATGAGTAGCTCTTTTAGCTGTTCATCAGTGATGGGGATATTTATTCTTCCCTGTTGCGCTAGTTGAATCAACTGCAACTCGAGTTGTTGTGTAAACTCGGGTTTAACCATCTCAAGGTTTGTTAGTCGGCTTCTTGCTTCAGGTGAAAGTATCCTGCGAAGAAGAGCTTGTTTTTGATTCTCCATCTGATCCTGAACTTGGGCCTGCTTTTGCTCATCAGCCATTCTTTGCTGGAGCTCAAGCATCCGTCGTTTTCGGAGAGAGTCAAGTTCATCTTCGCTCAAAAACTTCACCTAATATTTAGCAAGTTCTGGTTGAGTTTTTTCAAGCTCTTTCTTTATTTCGGTTGACAGCCTGTCCAATAGGCCTCGACCATCGTTTGTTACTACTCTTCCGCTGGTTCTTTGAGTTTTAACTAGACCTGCTGTTTGGAGTTGTTGAAGCACATTTCGGACAATGGCTCCGCCTCCTTTTCTAGCATGTTCGGGTTTTGCTCCTCGGTCTAATTTGCCACCGTATTCTTGTCGTAGTTTTTCGATTCCGATTGGTCCTTTCACGTAAACTTTGCGTAGTATCGATGCACATCGAACAAACCACCAATCTGGATCGGTTGGTGGTCGCAAATTGTTTACGCCAGTCTTTGTGAATTCAGACCATGTAGGTGGATTTATTGCATCTACCTCTTCTTTCAGATGCATAGCTAACTTCTCAATGAGAATTGACGGAGGAATATCATAAGGTGTCGGCAAAGCTTCTTCTTCCTGATTTTTCCTTCACATAGGGAAAAGTGATGTCTTATATTAGTTTCGTGGTTGCGAAAACCAAATTGGTTGCTAAAGTATGTATATTTTACTGTTTTTTCTTGCGTTTGAACAGCAAAAATGTGTGTCCGCGGACTTCAACCAGCTCAGCTTCGGTTTGTTCTGCAACTTGTGTGGCAAGCGTTTTTGCCTCTTCTTCTTGCAGTGCAGTTTTGAGTATTTTGGCTTTAATCATTTCTCGGGCATCAAGTTGTTTGATAACTTCGTTTACTACCTGAGTTGTTACTCCTTCTTTCCCAACGTGAATTGTTGGTCTTTCAGAGCTAAGTTCCATCTTTATTCTTCGTTTCATTTTTGGCGTTAACAATTTTTTTCCTCACCTTTTAGTGGAATTCGGGTGTGCCCCCCGCAGTTCAGGCATGTTATTACCATGTGAGGTTCCCTTCTCTGTTGAATTCGGATACGACAGTTTACACCCGGTAAGATAAACCTTTTACATTTTCTACAGATAAGCCTTCTATACTCTTCTGGCATGCGTAGCTTAGTTTTCATGGCTATTCTTCGGGCAACCTCGACGTAACGTTGCGCCCGCTCTGGGTCATCATGCATAACCTTTTGTGCCAACTGGAAAAGAGTGTGAACACGTTCAAGCGCAATCTGTTTGGTGGACGTCATCGCAAACTATCCTTCAATGTTGTAGCCATTAAATTTTTAGATAACAAGATACGTTACCAGCGCCGCAGCCAACGAAACAACTGTTGCTGGTATCAAGTATTTCATGCTTTTTCCCATCGACGTTTTGAAGTATTCAACGGTGAAAACCAAGCACAGATGCGTGGGCGCAATCATGTAACCCAGATAAGCGGAAATGTAAAGCAGGCTTGCGGTTTTGGGAATAAACGCAACCGTTTCTGCAAGAATCGGAATGCTAAGCGCTATTGCTCCTGATGTTGAACCCGTAAGGAATGCCAGAACCGCGGGAACAACTGTAAGCATTATGATTCCATCCATGTTCGTGTTTGCCAACATGTTACCTAGAATCTGGGATGCTCCTGAAGCAACTGTAACATTCTTGAGCAACATCGCACCAAAAGCCGCCAAAGTAACCTCCCAGACCGCCTTGTTTTTCAAAACCTTAGGAACCGCCTTTGATGCTTTGGTTACAACCAAAATAGTGAATACCCCCGTCAATGTCGAAACTGCAATGTCTACATTCAGAAAAGCGGTCAAAACAACTGTTACAATTATTGGAGAAAACGAAGCCAACAAAAGTTTAAGGTTTGTTTTCTTGTCTGTTTGCGTTTGTACATTAACCTGTTTTTTGTTCTGAGTTTTTCTTAACCCAATAAAGTAACCAACCAGAACCATGACGATTACAACAAAAACCTGCCTGACAATAAGGGCATCTAAACTGATCTGAGTCAACGCAGCAGTTAAAACAATAAACTGGGTCACTGGGTATACAGGTATTATTGCGTGCCTGAACCATATGTTAACAAACGTTTTCTTTGTATTGTCCAACCCAAGTTTATCTGCTTCTGTATCCACAATCGGGGCTGACATCAAAGCTCCACCCGCAACAGGCATCAACCCGATAACCGCGGGAAGAACGCTGACGATTACTTTGCTGTTTTTGATGAAACCGCCTAGGCTTGTGGTTAAATCGTTAACCAGACCTGTTTCCTTGTAAAGAACACTCATTAGCATGATAAACAAACTTGCGAAAACCAGCGACAATGTGGTAACGTCCACACAGGTTTCCAGCAGCACGGTTCCTGTTTCCCATAAACCAAGCGACAAAAAACCCATCAGAAATGCTGAAGCCGTTAACGCGATGCCTAACCCGATTTTTCGGTAAAGCAGAATAAGAAAGACCGCGATTGAAACAACGAAAACCAGTAACGGGTTAAACAAAGCCACCATCAAATACTCCTGTTAGCTTAAAGCACCGATAGAGACCCTCAAAAACTTGTCTGCACTCATAAAAACTATGTTCCATACAAGGAATCAAAGAAACTGTTGTATCTAGCATTCCTTCAAAAAACTCCATCCACGCCTAGACCAATAAGAGGTTATCCAAACAAAACGTCTATGATTAGTCTGATGCTTAACAGAAGCGAAATCAGTGCCAGAACAGTTTTCAACGTTTTTTGGTTTGTACGCTTCGCAACCAAAACCCCTATTTGTGCACCAATTATTGTGCCTATCGTTATGGGTAACGCGTAGTCGATTGGGATGTTGTGCAAAAATCCATGCGTTAATACTCCTGCTCCATTGGTTAATGCCATCGCAAACTCGGAGCTTGCAACCGCAATATGCGAGGGTACACCCAACAAAATCATGGTTGTGGTGTCTGTTATTCCGCCGCCTAACCCAGCAAGACCTGTTACTAGTCCACTCATTAAGCTGCTTAGCAGTACTAAGGATGGTTTGCGTATTTGGTACTCAAATACTTGGTTTGCGGAGTCGTATACTTTTCGTCCCCAACCGTTGCGTGAACCCTCTGATGCGTTGTTTTCGGTTGTGCATGTTTTTGATTTTCTGATGTTTCTTAACATAAGCACCGAAAGAGAAAGGATGAAAATTCCGCATAAGCCAATCAGGACGTTTTTGGGTAGTAACGTGGTCAAGTATGCGCCGATTATTACGCCTGGAATGTCCAACACATCATATAATATTGCAAGTTTGAAGTCCACCCGTTTCTGTTTCAGGTAACCCACCGTCGCCGAGACCGTTGTACCCAACATCGCCACTATGCTGATGGCAACTGCGCTTTGAGGCGGCAGACCTAAAACCAGAATCAGTGTGGGCACCAAAATGAATCCGCCTCCTAGTCCACACATCGAGGCAGGTACTCCAACGCCTATGCCCAGCGCGATGAGGACGAAAAAGAAGGGGATACTCACGATGTCCATGTTAACGCCCCAAAGATTTAGACCAAAATAAACTGTCGGGGGCTAATAAATGTAGATTATTTTGGCTGGTGTGCTCAAAGTTTTTATCACAAAAACCGTGAAACAGTAAACTGGGAATCAAACTTGCTTAACCTCATACTCGCAGAAGCCGCACTGGAAACTGTACCACAAAAACTGTGCAGACACCCCGCGGTAAGACGTAACGCAAAAAGGCAAAAAAAGCAACCCCAACAAACGATACTAGACAGAACGTTGCACCACGCTGCGATGCTAAAACTGCCTGACGCCGCCAAACGTGGACGACCCGACATAACCCATTTTGTGTTGCTTGAAGCGTTGGGTTCGCCCCTGAACAAAGAAGGGCAGCTCAGAGTATTTGTTCACACAATCAATAATCAGGTAATAACCGTAAACCCTGCATCTCGCCTGCCCAGAAACTATAACCGTTTCATCGGGTTGATGGAACAGTTGTTTGAACAACAAAAAGTACCCCAAGAAGGCGAAACCCTGCTGGCGCTGGAACAAAAAACGTTACAGCAACTGATTAAACAAATACGCCCAGACCATGTTCTAGCTTTTAGCACAGCGGGCAAACCCAAAACAATCCAAGAAGTCGTATCGGGTCTTGAAGCGAAAACTAACCCCGCAGTAGTAATTGGTGCTTTTCCGCATGGACACTTTTCAGAGGCGACACTCAAACTGGTTAACGAGACTGTATGCGTTGACCCCGAAATGTTGAATGCTTGGACGGTTGCTTCACGGGTAATCTACGAGTACGAACAACTGTTTATGATTCCCAAAAAACGGTTAGGTAACCTTGACTGTTAACATGCATTAAACACGGTTGCCTTTGTTGCGTTCAACCATGCTTGGGTTTGCTTAACGTTTTTAAGCAGAAATACAATGTAATAGTTCTACCCTCACATCGGGGTCGTGGTCTAGCATGGACTAAGATACGCGCCTGGGGCGTGCGAGGTCCGGGGTTCAAATCCCCGCGACCCCACCATGAGATTAATTTCTTGAATGAAGCTGTATTTTGGGCTGATTTATTAAATAAAGCGTAAAATGAGTTTATATATAAAAAAATTAGAGGGGTTTATTTATAGTTTAAAACCCGCTACCGTCTGGAATGCAATCGCCAGAATTGGGTGCTGGTCCAGTTCCTGGGCTTTGTTCATATTGTCCGTTGGGTTCTTCAAAACCGCTGCCGTCTGGGGTTCCGTCACCTGAGTTTGGTGCTGGTCCAACACTGGTTGCAGCTAATACGGTTCCACAAATCATGCTGGCACAAACTAAAGCCAGAATCGTGATGCCTAAAACTTTTTTCATATTTTTTGTCTCCTTTTTTTATTACTCTAAACACTCTATCCCAATTCTTAATTTAAGGGACATTATGGAACATCCGTTCCAAAAAATGAAACCCTGCATATTCATAAAAAATCTAAAAAAGGGGAAAGGGTCAATGTTTACTAATCAATAACAGGTGTGATATCATAATGCAAAATGATAAAGACTTTATTGAAAAAACTATTGTTGAAATTAAAAAAATTGTAAAAGACGATAAAGTAATTTCTGCTTGTTCTGGAGGAGTTGACAGTATGACTGCAACTTATCTAGTGCATAAAGCGGTAGGGGATAATCTCATTGCAGTTTTTATTGATGATGGCTTAAGACGAGAAGGAGAACCCGAATTTGTGGTTGAAAATCTCAAAAAATGGGGAATTAACACTCGGGCAATTGATGCAAAAAATGAGTTCTTCCAAATTTTTAAAGGAAAAACTGATGCTGAAGAAAAGCGTAAAGCATTCAGAGATACATTCTATAAAACTTTTGGAAAAGTAGCTAAAGAAGAAAATGTAAGATTTATTGTCCAAGGAACAATAAAAGCCGATATACTAGAAACAGTTCAAGGAATTAAATCACAACATAATGTATTGGAACAAATTGGAATTAATCCGCAAACGTATGGTTATTCAATAATTGAGCCACTAAAAGAGTTACTAAAACCAGGTGTGAGGAAAGTAGCTCGAGAACTTGGTCTTCCAAAAGAAATTTCTGAACGAATGCCTTTTCCTGGACCCGCATTGTCATTAAGAGTTCTAGGTGAGGTAACTCCTGAAAGAATTGCTATTGTCCGGAAAGCCACCCAAATAGTTGAGGAAGAAACACTAAGTTTAGGAACTTTCCAGAATTTTGCGGTTCTTCATAATGATAAAGCGACAGGAATTAAAAACGGGAAAAGAATGTATGGTAACATTATTACCATCAGAGTTGTTGTTTCAGAAGACGCTGTAACTGCAAAAGCCAAAGAAATTGAATATAAAACATTGTTTAAGATTGCCAACAGAATAACCGATGAACTACCAACTGTTGTTAGATGCCTATATGATTTGACAGATAAACCACCAGCAACAATAGAGTTTGAGTGATACAATCCAGCTATAGATTTATGATGAAAAACTCCCCCTTTTTTTACTTACGAATTTAGCTGGCATTGTAAATGATTTTGAATTTTTTCTATTCTTATAATTCTTTATTGTTGATTCCAGTAGTAGACATGTTGATAATCTGGTGTTAAAGGATATTCTGGGTATTCGTAGATTATGTCTGTTTGTAAATCATGGTCTTGAAGGACCGTTTCCATTATGTGCCAGATTTGCTGGGTTTGGTTGTTGGGTTTAAAAATTCCCCAGATTTTGTCTTGTTGCCACCTCATGCCCCAACCATAGTTCTTGGGCAAAACCAAAACCGAATCCGCCTCTACTGAGCCATGAACCACCTGCGGGTTATCAACAACATCATTCAAGAATATTCATCGGGGTTGCTGATGCTGCTGTTTTCATTGTCTTTAGCTTGGGGTTAATAGTCTACGCAAAAGCCAAACGTAAACAATAGAAACTGTGAGAAACTGTTGTAATCAAAATCTGGGAGATGTAAACGGTTAATTGGGTAAACCCCTACTTTTTTGTTGATTACCAAAATTTTTGGGTTTTTCTGTTTTCCCATATGTTAATATTTGTTCTTAATCCAAATTTTAGTTACACAATTTTTATACAACATCTTAGGACTCAAAGTTATACCGTGGGTGGCTGAGTAGATGGGTTCTATGTCTTCTGCTGCGGATTCATGTTCCAGAACTGGTTCTGACTCTGAACCTCTGATGATAACAATTTTGCATGTAGATGATAGTGCAGATTTTTTAGCTACCACAAAACAGATTTTAGAACTCGAAAACCCGTTCCACATTGAAAATGCCTTAACCGTTAATGATGCATTGCACAAATTACGGCAAAAAAAGTTTGACGTTATTGTATCTGATTATCAACTTGCTGGAAATGATGGTTTAACGTTTCTAAGCGAGCTACGGGAAAGCGGTGATACTACTCCGTTCATTTTGTTTACTGGCAAAAGCAGGGAAGAAGTGGCTATTAAAGCACTGAATCTTGGGGCCGACTTTTTCATTAATAAGATTGGTCATCCAGAGATTGTGTTTTCTCAGCTTTCACATTATGTTAATCAAGCCGTTGAGAAACGAAGAGCCGAAGAACGTTTGCGTTACAAGCTTGAGTTTGAGTCAGTTGTTGCCCGTATTTCTTCACGTTTTGTTAATCCCGCTGACCTTGACTTGGCGATAGTGGATTCACTAAAAGAAATGGGACAGATAAGTGGTGTTAGCCGTGTTTACATTTTTCTTTTTCAAGAAAACGGCGAACTGATGGATAACACACATGAGTGGTGCTTGGACGGGGTTTGTCCTCAAATTGATAACTTGAAGAATTTGCCTTGTGCATCAATTCCATGGTGGATGAGACAACTAAACCGTGGCAAAATAATCCAAATAACCGACCTTTCATTAATGCCCCCTGAAGCAGTTGCTGAGAAAGTAATTCTGGAACAGCAGGACGTAAAGTCTGTTCTGGTGTTGCCGATACATGTTTCAGGGAAACTGGCTGGTTTCATTGGTTTTGATGATGTGTACACCACTGGTGCATGGAGTTCTGATGAGGTTGCTCTTCTTCAGATTGTTTCTGAGCTTATCGGGAACAGCCTAGAACGTGAAACCACTGAAATGAAACTAAAAGAAAGTGAAAGAAAATATCGGCTATTAACTGAGAATACTACTGATGTTATTTTTATTCAAGGCTTGGATTTAAGCATCAAATATGTAAGTCCTTCAGTTGAAGCATTAACTGGGTATCTACCCGAAGAAATTTTAAAATTAATGCCCCACGAGTTTATTGCTCCTGAATCTTATGAACGTGCATTAGCTACTTGGAAAGAAGCAATGTTGTACGCTGACAAACAACCAGAAAACGAAATACGGCTTTTGCAGTACGAATATGTCCGTAAAGACGGCTCAACTTTTTGGGGCGAGTTAAAAGTAAAGTTTCTGCGTGATTCGAACGGTCAACTTTTGGGAACACAAGGTACTCTAAGAGACATCACTGAACGAAAAAATATGGAAGAACAGTTGAAGGATAGCGAGAAAAAGTATCGGTTACTGACCGAAAACATCACTGATGCCATGTTTATTCAGGACATGAACTTGAACGTCATCTATGTTAATCGTTCAATTGAAACATTAGCTGGTTACACACCTGAAGAAATATACTGCATACGACCTGAAAATTTCATGACCCCCGAATCCTTTAAGCACGGAGTTACAGATTTCCAGAACGCAATTTCTTTAGCCAAACAAGGACTTGAATCTGAAATCCCGCTAGCGCAATATGAATACATACGCAAAGACGGCTCCACGTTTTGGGGTGAACTAAAAACTAGTTTTCTGCGAGATTCCACGGGTCGTCTTGTGGGATTGCAAGGTATCCTAAGAGACATCAGTGAACGTAAACTGATAGAAGAGAAACTCAAGGAAAGCGAGAGAAAATACCGTTTGTTGACTGAGAACATCAGTGACGTTGTGTTCATTCAGAATTTGGATTTAAGCATAAAATATGTGAGTCCTTCTGTTGAAACTTTGTCTGGGTATACTCCAGAAGAGATTATCAAGCTTGGACCCAAAGGCTTCATGACTGAGGAATCGTTTGAACGTGGAACCTTGGAATTCAAAGAGGCAATTGCGTTAGCTGCAAAAAACCCTGAATTTGATTTTCCTTTCTGGTGTTACGAGTACATCCGTAAAGACGGTTCAAGCGTCTGGGGTGAGTTCAAGGCTAAACTGTTACGTGATTCAAACGGTAACATTGTGGGCATTCAAGGAACCTTAAGGGATGTTAATGAACGCAAGAAAAACAAAGAGTCGTTAGATAAAATCGTGAAAGAACTTACCGTGATTAATGAAAAACTTAATGTAATCAGCAAGTTGACGCGTCATGATGCACGTAATAAGTTGTCTGTTATTGCAAATAATGTGTATCTGATTAAGCGGCGGTTAACTGGAAACAATGAAGCGTTGGATTACTTGTCTGACATTGAATCTGCTATTGACCAAATAGACCGGATTTTTTCTTTTGCTAAAAACTACGAGCTGTTAGGTGCAACCGAGTTGTCACCCGTTAAAGTCAAAAACTGTATCGAGGATGCATGTATGCTTTTTTCAGATTTGGATGGACTAACACTTGTTAACAACTGTTCTGGGTTGACTGTGATGGCAGACTCTTTGCTTTGGCAGCTTTTCTATAACTTGATTGATAACTCGTTGAGGCATGGAGAAACGGTTAAACAAATCAGGATACATTATGAAGAAACCGAGGATTTCTTGAAGTTAATCTATGACGATGACGGCGTTGGCGTACCTGATTTTGAGAAGGAAAAAATCTTTTTGGAACGTTACGGTAAAGGAACTGGTTATGGGTTGTATCTGATGCGTAAAATGTGCGAAACATACGGTTGGACCGTCAAAGAAACTGGAACCCACCAAAAAGGGGCTCAATTCACGATAACCATCCCAAAAATGGAACAACCAATTAACCAATAAAACAGCCTATACTAACACAGAGCACTGGTCAAAATACAAAACACTGCAAACGGGTTTGACCCGAACCGCCCAAACTAGTCCTGCAATTTCTTAACTATTTTACCTGTAGGTTCTGCAAAGTCTTCTTTGGTGAACTCTTTTGCTTTCGCCGAGACACATAAAACGTTTTTGTAGTTTTTGTTCTTCAATGTTTTCTCCAGTTTCTTAAGTGCACTGCCTTTCCAAAGCCTGCATGTGCAAAACACAACTGACCTTTTGCCATTTCCATCTGGTAAGCTTTCTGCATACGCTAATGCTTCTTTTGATGGATTAAATCCGTGAACTGGTGTTCCGATGATTATTACATCAAAGTCGTTGACAACAGAAGGCGATGCACTTGATAAATCAAAGGCGGGCGCTTCTAGTGCCTCAGAGATTGTTTGGGCAAAACTTTTGGTGTTGCCTGTTTGAGAGAAATAAAGTACACATGCTTTCATGTGTCCGAGTATGGAAAACTGAGAATATAATTTCTTCTGTTAATGTGAGAACCTGTTGACGAATCTAGGTTTTACCATCCGCCGCCTGCTCCGCCGCCTCCAGAGCCTCCCCCTCCTCCGCCAAAGCCGCCTCCTCCCCCGCCGCCTCGTCCTGAGCCGCCCCATCCGCCGCGTCCTATTCTGCCTCCGCCTAGACGTCCACCAACGGAAATCAAGACAATTACTGCGACTACAATTAGTATGATAACCCATTCTGGGATTTCTTCGCTTCCAGCTGATGGGTCGGCGTTGTCATAAACATAATGACCTCTTGTAAGCATATGCTCTGACTCTGTAACATCAGGTATTTGCAGCCGAAGGTCAACAACTGTTTCAGCTAAGCCTTCGCCATAGTTGCCTTCTTGGAAGTTTGGAACCAAGTCGGCTTCTGCGATATATGATGCTTCTATGTCTGTTATGTAACCTTCCAGTCCATAACCAACCTCGATGCGCCATTGGCGCTCTGCCATCGCAATCAAAATCAGAACTCCGTTGTCTTTGTCTTTCTTGCCAATGCCAACAACAGAGCCGCTGGGCGCGTCAAGGGGCATCTCGTTAAAGATGTAAACACCAAGTTGGACTATGTCGTTTATTTCTACTCCATCTTTTTTGATGCCATGACCATAAAGCGAGTCCACGATGTAGATTACTATCTCTGCTGTGGTGTTCTGGTCAACCTCGTGGAGGTAATCTTCAATGTCTGCTCGCCACTCTTCGGTTAATACTTGTGCTTTAACGGGTTGAACTGCGATTGGAATCGTGGTTATGAACGCGAATAAAAGTATCCCTGAAAAAAGGGAGATGAAAATTTTTTGTTGTAACTTATGCATCTGTTTGTCTGTTCCACCGTTATTGTAGTGTTACTACTGGAGGTACTTCTGCTCCGATTGTTGCCTCGAAATAGTCTCTGGCTTCAAATCCCCATCCTGCTGACCACAGGTTTGCTGGGAATGATCTGCGTACTTGGTTGTAGTCTTTGACTGCTTCGTTGTATCTCATGCGTTCTGTGGAAATTCTGTTTTCTGTTCCTTCAAGTTCAACCATCAAATCATGCACTGCCTGAGACGCTTTCAGGTCCGGGTAGTTTTCGATTACTACAATCAGGTTTTGGATTCCGCTTTCAAGGTTTGTTGTTGCACCGTTTATTGAGTCTTGATCTCCGCTGTTCATTGCGTTTGCCCATTGACTTCTAAGTTCTGTGACGTTTTGAAGTATTGAACCCTCGTAGTTGATGTACAGTTTCGCCGAGTTGATGACGTTTGGTATCAGGTCGTATCTTCTTTGCAGTTCCTGCTGGACTTGTGCCCATTTTTCGTCTACGCCTTCTTCAAGCGATACTAGGTTGTTGTATGTTCCATAGTATAACGCGGCGAAGATTCCTACGATAACAATGATAATTACAATAACTGCGATCAGCGCTATCCATTTTTTGTTCATAATTATTCCCCAGTATTATTTGAGAAACCCCCGTAAATAATTATATCTTTTATGGAAACGGTTTCCGGTTCTACTCTGTTTTTGTTTGTGTGCTGTAACTGTTTTTGGAATAGTAAATCTGAAAAGGGAGAATGTTGACATTTTACTGAATTGATGTGACAGAGTATGACTGAAGCAAATCTGGTAACAATACTGTTGAATGGAGAAAAACAGGATTTTGTGTTAAACAAAAAAGACTTCAAAACTGGAAGCAGAGGCTACCATGCGCAAGGAAAAATGCAGGTTGGCGACAAACGTTACCAATGCAACATCTTGTGTGTGGAGATAGGCTCAAAACCAAAAGATGAGTAAACAGTATTCAACACTTTTCTGTGCTAACTAGTTAGGTTATCATGACCTGACTCTTTATCACAAATTAAAACGCCGTTTTATGGGTCAATAACCTGGTTACCCTTTGATTTGAAAATAAAAAAGGGGGAAATTTTTTGTTACCCGATTGTCTACTCTTTTTGTTGCTCTTTTTCGTCTGCGTTTTTACCCTTAAGAAACAGCAGAACTGTAACTGCAAGAACCACTATTGCGAGTATTAGCAACCAAATCGAGTTTTGGTACAACGCCCACATGAGCCCCAAAAGAACGGCTTCAGGTACTTGTAGTGCGCTTTCTGTTGTGAATGTAGCTCCTGTTGACGTTGTGCTAGTTGTTGTGACTGTTCTTGTCCCGCTTGCTATGTATTCTGTTAGCCCGAAATTGACTGTAACTGATTGTCCAGGACTTAACGTTCCACCAGTTAAGCTGAGGCTGTTGCCTGCTAAGTTTGCTGTCCATCCTGCTACCTGTTTTGGCGTTATTGATTCTGCTACGTCTTGCGGTAGGTTGTATGTGATTGACACTATTTCGTTTGTACCTTGGAGATAGCTGTACGTGATTGTGCCTTCTCCGCTCAAGCTACTTGCTAGGTCTACTAGTGTTCCTGCCAAGAAAAACAACAGTAATAATACAACAAAGAGTATGATAAGCGGAATTGACGGTCGTCTACGTTTTGCCATTAATAAAACATCTCCACTTTGATGTTTTCTTTTTCATTTTTTGGTATTTAATACTTGGTACCAAACTCGAATTATGTCCAGATTAAGGATGTGCACCTCAAAATGGGTTGATGTGTTGCCGTTATGGTTCTGATTTCTTTGTTGCTAAAATGCAACAGAACTAAAATTATTTAAATACAAAAAATAAGGAAATGTTGGAAACATGTTCCAACAAGAGTCTTAATCCACCAGAACCATTGGTTGCCCGCAGCAAACCAGTTTTCCAGCGCCAGACTCTATTACTTCTACTTTGTTTCCACAAATCATGCAGAGATATACCTGTCCTTCATCAGTCAAGTTTTCTACACCTCCTCCAAAATTTGTTTAGTAGTTTTCACACCAAACCTCAAAGTAGCTTTGAGCATGGTCACATACTGGACATTTGTCGGGTGCTTCGGTTCCCTCGTAAACGTGACCGCAGTTTCTGCACTTCCACATGATTGGTTTGTCTTTCTTGAACACTTTACCTTGGTTAACGTTGGCTAACAGTTTACGGTATCTGCGTTCATGCTTTTCCTCCACTTTTGCAACCATACGAAAAGTGTGTGCAATCGCTGGGAAACCCTCTTTGTCTGCTACTTCCGCAAATGTTGGATACAATGTTCCCCACTCCATGTGTTCTCCTATTGCGGCTGCCTCAAGGTTCTGTGCTGTAGTTCCAATTATTCCAGCGGGGTATGCCGCCGTGATTTCTACGTCTCCGCCTTTAAGAAGCTCGAAAAACAGTTGAGCATGCTCTTTTTCGTTGTCTGCGGTTTCAGTGAATATTGCTGAAATCTGCTCGTAGCTTTCCTTTTTTGCTACACTTGCAAAGAATGTGTATCTGGTTCTTGCTTGTGACTCACCAGCAAACGATTTTAGAAGGTTTTTTTCAGTTTCACTACCTTTTAATTCCATGTTCAAAACCTCGTGTGTACTAAAAACTCGTTCTTCACAATAGTTAAACCTATCTAAAACTCCAAAACTTGTATTCTATTCTATTGAATCCCCGTTGTAGCCTTTGATTGCGAATAATATCAGAGGTTCATGATGTGGATAACAGAATTTATATTTCAAATGACGCCTAGATTTAATAACGCCCAACATTGTTTCTGAAAGGAGAACCCGAATAGATGAACAAAACTAAGCTAATGTGCACGTTGCTGCTTGTTGTGTTAGTGTTGCCTGTTTTTTGTCAGGTTGTCTATTCAGAACCTGAAGTTTTGACTTTAGATGACTTGCCCACTTTGTATGGCTCTTTAACCATCCGGTCAGACAGCATATTAACCATCAATGAAGGAGAATCTGGTGCAGTTGAAGGCGTTTTGGTATTACAAGGAGATGCCCAGACGACACCTGAATTTGAGATTGTAAATAATGGCGATTTAATAATTAAAAACACGGTTGTGTGTAACACTGCCAACTTTACCATCAAAAACAACGGAAACTTGACCTTTGAAGATGTTGTAATAACATTAGACGGTGATGCCTCTTTATCAGTTAGCAACGATGGCACATGTGCATTATCTGATGCAAACATCAATGTTTACGGGGGGCTCTTCTACTTGACAAGCACAACATCGTTAACTGCCCATAACTTGTACATCAAAGATCAGTTCGACGGCACACTCATCGCAAACTATGGGGAAGCAGATTTTTCTGAATCTACATTCGTTACAAACGGTGCATACGGAAAAATTGAAATCTTTAATGCAGGTCAACTGCGGTTGAATCATGGCGTTTTTGACTTGAACTATGGCGGGACAGTGAACATCAACAGTTTACAAGGAACCTTAGAGGTTAGTGAAACTACATTTGATGCTTCGGGGTGGTCCCATGGCAAGCAAAGTCAAGCCAACATTCTGGCTGCAAAAGCCACATGGGAAACGTGTTCATTTGTCAGCAGTGGCGGATCGATTAACTACCAAAGTCATGGAGAACTCAATATGACTGATTCACAATTTTTTGTTTCGTCGTTAAATGGGTCAACAATATTCTCAAACTTTGGGCCAATGGCAATCAAAGAATCAGTCATGACAAATGATGGCGGCTCCTTAATTGTAACAAACTGGGACTCGATGAATATAATTGAAACTACTTACAACACCAGCAAAACAATGAATGTAATGAACAACGGAGACATAACCGCAGAAAACTGGCATGTAAAAACTGTGGCAGCCCAAGCTCAAGTTTTGATATTCAATGACGGAAACATCACAATTAACACTTCATTTATAGAAAACGTTGACAGTTCAGAATTAACATCTATTGGCCCCGAAGGCAAAGAGTTTGTTGAGTCTTCAGGTGGAACAATTGCCATAACAAATAATGGTTCAATAAAAATTATGGTGACTCCAAGCGGGGGCTCTGACTCTAATCTTATTTACATTCTGTTGCTGATAATTGCAGTAATTGTAGTTGTAGTACTGTTCCTGTTTAGACGAAGGAAACCCCGTTATACTTTCTAAGCCTCTTGAATGGGTTCTTTCATGTCGCAGGGTAGGTAAAGTGTCTGCTCTGCTAGTAGTGCACCTAAAAGTTTGCAGTAAAATCGGCCCTCTAGAGTTGTTAGGTGTTTGCACGTTTTGCATACGTTGGCGTTTGTGGAAAACTCTCCGAGTACTGTTTGGTTGGTCATAACTAGTTCTTCTCTTTTTCATCTAGATTAAAATCCTTTCGGAATTAGAAATCAGTAAAACGTTGGCAACCGTTTTTTGTTCATTCTACATTTTAGACTAACGCACATAAAAACGAGTTAACCTGTTGAACTGCCTAGTCTTGACGTTTTCTTGTTTGTCCTGCACATGTAATGTTATATAAAAAAAGGGAGTTTTGAGGTTTTTATATGAATGACTGTCGTTTTTGTTTTGGTTTGTTTGATTGCGTTGACATTTTCTTTTCGAGGTTGTTGACGCGTATTTTAAGGTCGGTTAAGTCTTTTTGCAGTTTTGTTACTGTTTCCTCTGACACTTTTCTCCCTCCCTGCCTTTTGGACAAATATATAATAAATCGGCACATGTTAATAAGATTTGTGCAAAATATATTGAATTGAATGAACATTCATCTAAAAATATAAACGTTTAATGAAAGTCATGAAACAAGCAAAAAAATTGCAAAACAAACCCAACAAAATAAAAAGACAGACTATGGACTACATCAAACCCTGTTCAATCCCGAAGCCTGTATGACCTCAAGACATCTCAGGCTTTACTGTATGCAGTCCATTTTCTTTTTTTTATTTTACAACTTTCGGTTTTTTGACCGTTTATGCAGATACCTTGAACCAACTACCACTGAAACCGAAGACAGGAAAACCATGACCCCCATAGTAATACCTTCTGGAATTGTTGTCTGTTCCGCGGTGGATAATCCCCAATCACTAGGAGCGTTAACGCTTGATTCTGGCCAAGACTGAATCTCTTCTGCGCTGTGGCTTGCATCGTATGCTGCTATTCGAATCCATTGAGGTGTACCAATAGAATATGCCATGTGCTCAATCATGACTTCAGCAATCAGGTGTGGTGTGCTTGACAGTGGAGATGTATCAAATGTGGTTACCATTTTGATGTCTGTGTTCCAGTTATAATCATTGGATTCAACCCATGCTGCTCCATCTCCCACGTAATATGTGAATCCTGATGCAACATTGCCTTCGTAATCCCACCGTTTGCAGTCTGTTTGAGGTGTGGTTCCACCAATCGGTGTACCGCCAACGTCTGCTGGGGCTTCATAGCATATTTGTATGTAGTCGCCTGTGTCATTTGTAGTGTCGTCAAAAACTTCGATAAGGTAATACTGGTTTACGTAACTGGGGTAGTCAGTTATGTATTTTAATCTGAAAATAGCATCAAGACTACCATCCAGTTGTTTTGTGTCTGCGTCTGTCCACTCGTCATCGGTGGTCCATTTTCCGTCTACAGTGCACTCGGTTGTGGCTGTATAATCGGTTACTTCGTATCCTGATTTGTATGCCTTGACGGTTTTTGTGTTCATTACCAAAACTGTGCTGAACAATGCAAGAACCAATATTGCTATGCCGAAAGTTACCGACCCTGTTTTATTTTTCGTGATAACTCCCCCCTAAAACTTCTGCTTGTATAATTTCTTGTTGAGGTGTATTTATGATTTTTCTTCCATCAAATACTTGTATTATACAAAAATGGATGTTTTTTATGTATGCATGGTTTAATTTTTGTCCAAATACGGGTATATTGATTACTGGCTTTAAAAAAGCGGGAAAATCTGTGTATGTTTATGTGGGGGGTAATCTTTTGATGAAAATAATACGTAATCACGCGGTTGTGTAGCAAATTATAATTACCAAAAACATCAACATAATTCAAACTTCACTCTTTCCAAATATTCCCTGTTTTGGACAAAAAAGGTGACTTTGATGCACCTGAACCTTGAAACATTAAAGACATCATGGCTACGTTTTTCGTTGTTAGCCTGTTTCATCGCAGCCATACTGCTGCTGATGGTGCTTGACTACTACAACCTTGAAAGCATCGCCATGTTCAACCAACGGGGATTCTATTTTGATTACACCTGGAAAGGAAGAT
>JBAZEV010000033.1:2538-22407 GCA_041653695.1 Bathyarchaeia archaeon | reverse complement strand
CACACTGAGGTTGATGCCCTCAGCAGGCATCCAAGTAATTGAGTAAACAATTGGTTCAGCATGAGCACCAAGCACAGTTGGAATCAGCGAAACTGTGCATAAAACAGCAACAAAAGTAATTGCAACTGCGTACCAACCAACCAACTTTTGGCGAAGCTTAGCAACCAAAGGAACAAACAAAGTTGCAACAGCAGGTATCGCCCAGCATAACCAAACGGCAAGTTCGGAAGGAACTATCAGTCTAGGCGTCCTCCTCACTTTGAGTTTCATCTTGTTCAGACAAGTCCCTGACATCGCGGATGTTCAGTCTCTTGTAGATTGCTATTGCAAGTGCAAGTGCCACAGCAGTTACACATGCGTCAACTGACAAGATAAGTATCGAAAAGGCTTGACCCAAAGAGTTTTCCATCATTGAACCGAATACAACAAAGTTCATTGTTGCGGCAGCAGTTATCATTTCCACGGCTATCAACATTTTTATCAAATCATGTTTTGTAACTAAGCCGATTATTCCAATGCCAAGAATTACCATGGAAAGTATGACATAATCCACTCTATTTTTGCCTCCATTCATGATTCAAAAGCAACACTACACCAATGGCAACGGTCAAAACCACCAAACCTTGTGCAAGGACGTCAATAGCTCTCAAGTCCCACAATGCAGTAGAAAACGGAATATTATTTGATTGAGTTAAAACCTGAGTTGTAATAGACCCAACAAAAACTGGAATACTCAGTAGCGCAACAGCGACTAAAGCAAAGAATTTTGTTTTTGTGGACGTTTTTGCTGTATTTCTTTTAGTTAAAGAATCTCCGGCAAGAAGGAAAATTGCGGATGTACCAGTTCCTAAAGCCAACTGGAATATTGCGGCAAAAGGAGCATCTATGCTAAAGTAAAGCATTGAAAGCAAAAACATCATACATGTCATCGACAAAACTGAGGCTACAGTTTCTTTGAGGTACATCGCGAAAACCGCAGAGGCAATCAGGCCGATGGCAATAACCATTTCAAGCCACATTTTCTTTTTCCTCTTCAGCATTTGTTTGTTGTTTTTCGATAAATTCGTTTGGGTTCACTACTAACTCATCCGTTTCGGTTGTTGCCATCTCAAAATTTGTTGTTAGATGTATTGCTTCTCGGGGGCAGCTCTCGACACATTGATAACAAAAGATGCAACGGTCAAGGTAAAACTTGGGCATCCTTTTTCCAGACACGGGCACCAATTCGATAGCCTTTGCAGGACAGTCACGTTCACATAGTCCACAGCTGATGCATTTTTCAGTGTCAAGCGTGTGGCGTCCCCTGTAGCCTTCAGGAGCTTCCACTTTAACAAATGGGTACTCTTCAGTGGCGGCTCGTTTGAAGATGCAAGCACCCATATCGCGTATCAATGCAGGTAATCGTCGACGTTTTGGCAAACTTTTTTCCTCCTAACCAATTATCGCCCTGAACAAAGGTTCAACTATTACAGTAAGAGCAAGAGACACAATGGATAACGGAATTAACAGCTTCCAGTTGCCATGAACAACTTGGTCGATACGTAAACGGGCAGCCACGTTGCCTATGTATTCCAATACAAATACTACTCCAAGTGTTTTTACAATAAACCAGACAGGATACCAAATCCATGCTGGACCTATAAGCACTGGTCCATAGCAACCTCCTAAAAATAGTTCAGTTACAAGTGCGGCGCCAACCAAAAACTGGAAATCTTCTGAAAGTTTTATGAAGGCCAGTTTTCGTCCGCTGTACTCCGTTTCGTATCCGCCGACAATCTCGGTTTCGGCATGTGGAATGTCGAAGGGGGTTTTTTCTAGTTCAGCTTGAAGAACTAAAACGAATAAAGCTGCGCACCAAGGTGTTAAAAGAGCATAAGGAAGATGCTGGGTAGAAGCAATGTTCATGATCGACAGACTCTTTGAAAGAAAAGCGGGACCCATAGCAAGGACAATTAAAGGTATATCATAACCAAGAAATTGGGTAAGAATTCTTGTTGCACCAATTCCACTGTAAGGATTCAGGGAAGACCACCCAGAAAGAAACAGCCCAAAATTGGCAAGAGACATCAAAAGCAAAACAAGAATCAAATCGCCTTCAAAAGGTGAGTTCACGACAACATTTTGACCGTCAATCGGGATGTAAAAAAGAGCGAAAACAAACAATGAAAACGCCACAAGAGGCGCAACAATAAACAACAGCTTGTTAGTCTGTTTTGGGGTGATGTCTTCTTTTGAGAACAGTTTTATGTAATCAGCAATTGGTTGAAGAATTCCAAACGGCCCAGCGTATTTGGGGCCCATACGATTCTGAAAACGGGCAGCAACTTTTCTTTCAAACCAGTCAAAGAACAATACAAGAACCAAAAGGAAAAGGAACCCTGGAAAAATCAGAGTTCTTACAAAGAATATTAAGTCAATAACCATCTTAGAACACCTTACGGTTGGATGAAGCGTTTACTTCATCTAGACTCCAGTTCCATTTTTTGTTTTTCTGAGTGTCAACGAATACCATGCGGTCAGTGCAAGAGAAGCATGGGTCTAAACTGCCCATAACTGATGGAATGTCCGCAATGTATGAACCACGTATTGCATCTGGGAAAGCAACAAGGTTAGCTAAGGTTGGGGCTCTGACTTTGACGCGGTAGGGGTATGCGGTTCCGTCACTTTTAACGTAATGTATCAGTTCTCCTCGTGGAGCCTCCACACGGCTGACGGCTTCACCTTCAGGTTGTCTTCTGGGAACCCTGATTCTCATTTTTCCCTCAGGAACATTTCCAAGAGCATAATTAAGGATATCCAAGCTTTCTAAAACTTCATCAACTCGAACCATCAAACGGGCCCATGTGTCACATTCATTATAAGATATTACGTTGAACGGAATTTCGTCATACACTGCATATGGGTCGTCTTTTCTGACGTCAGCAGCAATACCTGAACCTCGTGCTACAGGTCCAACTACACTAAATTTAAGGGCATCTTCTTTACTTAAAACGCCAACACCTTCAGTTCTTAGCCTTAATGTTGCATCTTCTTCAAACACTTTCTTGTAAAAAGTTGCCCGTTTACGAACAGCCTCAATGGTCTTCAAAGTCTTTGCAACAGTTGTTGAATCTATTTCGCGTCGGACACCACCGATTGTGTTGTAACCACTCATCAAACGGTTTCCGGTAATACGTTCAATAATATCCATAACTGGTTCGCGGTCACGCCAAACATGCTGGAATAGCGCCTCAAACCCAAGCAGATGACCAGCCACACCAAGTAACAAGAGGTGGCTATGAACTCTGTTTAGTTCATGAACAATTGTCCGCAGATACAAAGCACGTGAGGGAGTTTCAATGTTTCCGATGGCTTCAACAGCTTGACAGAAACATGTTGTATGTGCAACGTTACATATACCACAGATTCGTTCAACCAAAAAGACATCTTGGAAGTACATCATTCGTTCAGCAGCTTTTTCGATTCCGCGGTGGACGTACCCTAAACGGGCTTCGACATCTACAACGGTTTCGCCGTCAATTTTGAATGAGAAACGTTCAGGTTCATGCAAAACAGGGTGCTGCGGGCCAATAACAACGTTGATTATTGAGCTGGCTTCGTCCAAGTTCACAGTCTCAGTTCCCACTGGCTTTTCAGAGTCCATAACGCTTTCGGGGATAACTGGAAGTTTCCAGTCACGTCTTAGTGGGTAATCTCCTTGAGGCCAAGTTTCAGGCAACATTAAACGTTCAAGGTTAGGGTGACCATCAAAAACGACACCAAGAAGGTCAAAGACTTCTCTTTCGTACAGGTTTGCCCCAGGTAGAATATCTGTAATCGTTTTAGTTACTGGTTTTTCGCGGGAAAGGCGGGTTTTAAGGGTTACACATCCCCCGCAAAACATGTGATAGTTCAATTCTATTTCGGTTCCTAAATCTGTTCCAGTTATGGTGGAAAGACCAGAACGTTCAATGTTCTTCAAAATCAAAGAAACCGCTTCTCGGTGGGTTTCAGGTTTCAGAAGAACATAAGCTCTTCTTGGTTTGGGAGTGTTGAATTCAAGAATTGAGTCTCCCATATTGTTTTTGAGAAGTTCTACAGTTTGTTCAAATCGTTCCATTATTTTGAACCCTCCAGTTTTGCGAGCAGTTTTGCAACTCCTTGCAGTATTGCTTCTGGTTTTGGAGGACAGCCCGGAATGTAAACATCCACAGGAATAATCTTGTCCAGACGTTCACTAACGCCGTATGCGCCTTGGAATATTCCACCAGAACAGGAACAAGCTCCAATAGCAACAACAAATTTTGGTGAGGGCATCTGTTGGTATATCATCTTTAGCCGAGGCAAACACTGTTTTGTAACGACACCCGTTACCAACAATACATCTGCGTGCCTAGGAGAAGGCTCAAGTTTTACGCCGAAACGTTCCACATCATATCTTGGCGTTAACAGAGCAACAGCTTCAATATCGCAACCGTTACAGGCACCAGTGTTGAAGTGGAGCAACCAAGGTGATTTTATTCTTGCCCATTTCACCAGATCAAGTTTAGGCATGCTCTACCACTCCCAGAAGCATAAGGTCTGCTACCAAAATGATACCCAAGTAAACCAGCAAATAAAACGGGTTAATTATTTCCAAAGACATCGCCGCAAAACCAGCAATCAAAGCAGGTGAATCGATTATAACAAAGTAGATGAGGTATTTGTACAAAGAGACGTTAACCAACAGTTTTTGGGGCACTACCTTTTCTCCACAGGCATACATTTCGACTTGTTCTTCACTGCCAGGAGTTTTTTGGATTAACACATTACTACCAAGGTATATTACCACTGCAACTAGTAGAATCAGTAAAAACGCAATAACGGATTCGATCAAATTGTTTCCTCGCGTTCAGGTGTATATTGGTTGTTTATTAAAAGCCCAAGATATCCGTTAAATGCTTTGCCTAATTGCTTCAACCTAAGTTACTCCATAGCATTTGATGTCTACAAAGGCAGGCTCACAGTTGGCGCAAGAACTGTCTTTTCTTGATTACGCATCTCAACTACGGTACTTGTATTAAAACATAACACTTTCCAGTTGAGCGCAAAGAATGCTAACATGCATGTTAAAAATGATGTTTGCGCAAGTAGCAAAAGCGTTGGTTCAATGTGCGTCTTTGTTGTCCTCCGTCTTTGACACGAAAAAAAGAGAATAAGATTTAAGGATTCCGTCTAATAAAATAAAATAAAGTTAATAAATTATATTTACTTAAACTTGTTAAATATTTAGGATATAAAATAAAATTTTACACGCCTGTAAAACAAACCCAGAATCACCCAGCAGACATATATCGATTTTTTGAATACTGCAACACAAGAAATATGGTATATCTACTCACAAAACACGGTACACCCAGAGCCACAATGACAACCAAACGACTGTCAAACAAAGAATTCGAGGAATTCCTACATGCACTATTCGTAAATGATCCCTTAAAAGTCAAGTACCAAAAACCAGATACATGGCGAAAGCACCCAACAAACAACGAAGGCTAAGAATTAAACAATAATTTGACGCAGACAAATACGAGAAACAAGTGAACAAAATCGAAACTGATTCTTCCACCAGCTAAGCACATTTAATGTTCGGGAAGTTTTTGTTTGGGTTCTTCTACGCGACAGAAAAAATGAACAATTTCAGTCCATTTTAAAGTAAAAACTAGTTTGGGCAGCAGCGTATAATGTATTGTTGGTTATTTTTTAGATTTCATGAAGTTGTCGATTCGGTTGAAGCTTTCTTCCAGAGTTGTAAGAGGCGGTAAGAATACTCCTCTGAAGTGCCCTGAACCATATTCAGAGCCAAACCCAGAGCCATGCACAAACACGATTCCAGTTTGCTCCATGAGGTCATGAACAAATGCCATATCGTTTGCCCATTTTGAGCCGATTCCGTCCACACGTGGGAAGAAATAGAATGCCCCATTAGGTTTTGCGCAGTCTATTCCCTCAATTTCGTTGAGGCGTTTATAGGCGTAGTCTCTTCGTTCTTTGAGTTTCTGTACCATACAACCGATGTAATCTTGTGGACCTCGGAGTGCTGCAACTGCTGCTTTCTGAACAGGCGTATTAGCGGATAACCGAATTCTGGCTTCTTTGGTAATGTTTTCGCGCAGATTTGCCAAGGTTTCTTCATGTTGTCCAGTAAAATACATGTAACCCAAGCGCCAACCAGTCATCAAATACACTTTTGAGAACCCGTTAAGTCCGATAACAGGGACATCCTTTGCAACGCTTGCTGTGCTCACAATTTCGTCGTATGCAATCTGGTCATATATTTCGTCAGAGATTACAGGGATGTCATGTTCTCCCGCCAAGTCAACCAGTGCTTTAACGGTATTTCGGTCATAAAGAGCACCACATGGGTTATTGGGATTTATAATTATGATAGCACGAGTTTTATCAGTAATCTTGGAACGAACATCATCCAAGTCAGGCTGCCAACCATCGGCTTCAGAAGTCTTATACTGAACCGCGTTTCCCCCAAAGAACTCGGTGTACGAAATGTATGGAGGATATGCTGGACCCGGAACCAGTACTTCGTCGCCATTATCAACTAATGCGCCTAAAACCATCTGAATCGCTTCTGACACACCATTAGAAACAAGAACGTTTTCAGGCAGAACATCAAATTTACCAACACGTTTTTCCTTCTCACAAATAGCTTCACGTAACTCGGGAAGACCTTCAGAAGGAGAATAAGAGTTCAAGTCTTCGTTAACAGCCCGAATTAAAGCTTCTTTGATGTGCTCAGGAGTTCTAAAATCAAACTGTAGGGGGTCGCCAATGTTAAGGTAGATAATCTTTTTTCCATTCTTTTCTAGATACTTAGCGTGGCCTACAACATCACGTATAGCATACTCTAGATTTTGAACTCTTTCAGTAATATTCAACGGCGATGACCACAACACGATTGATAATCTATAATAAAACCCTTTTCACTTTTACCTGCGGCATATACACTACCAAAACAAATCAACCCATGTTGATTTAAGTTTTATTAAACTGTAAAAACGTCGCCAGTCTTTGGTGCTATGGCAGTCAATCCAACGTCTGCTTTTATCCATTCAGCAAACGTTTCACAGGTTGCTTCTTCTCCATGCACAACGTAAACTGTTGGGTTGCCCTTCAAGTTCTTAATTGAATCTTTAAGGTCATTTGCGCCGCTGTGAGATGAAAAATCAAAATGTTTTACATTTGCCTTTACTTTCTGAACTTTTCCGTCGATTATACATTTACCACCATCAAGTAACTCGCGTCCAGGAGTGCCAGGAATCTGGTAACCTACAAGGAAAACGCCGTTCTTGCTCTTGTTCCCCATTTTTTGTATGTAAAAAGCAGCAGGTCCTCCTTTGAGCATACCAGCAGGGGTAATTATTGCTCCAGGTTTACTCGCGATTATTCTTCGGTCTTTCCAGCCATCTACCCAAGTAGCCTCGCGTAGAGCTCTTGTGAACAGCTCAGGGTCGCGCATGTATGATTTATGGTTCAGCATTATACGGTTGGCTTCACGTGCCATTCCATCCATTGCAACGGGGTACTCGAAATGGTGTGCCGCTAATACACATGCAATTTCTTGTGCACGCCCCACACTGAACGCGGGAATAAGTGCGGTTCCTCCTTTTTCTACAACACCGTTAACGTAGTCCATAAACTCTTTTTCCAACTCTTTTCGGTCAGGGTGAACAAGGTTAGCGTATGTGCTTTCAACAATTATGGCATCAAGTTCGCCATAGTTTGTGTCTGCTGCAGAAAGCAGTTGGGTGTCTCTTGTGTTGCAGTCGCTTGTGTAAACCATCCGTTTTCCATCAGTTTCTACCAGAACCTGAGCGCCTCCAGGCAGATGCCCCGAGTCCAGAAGCTGAAACTTCATGTCTCCGATGGTTTGTTCTCTTCTGAAGTCAAGGTGTACACAGCTTTTCATCATTGTTTGGAGTTCAAGGAACTCAAAAGAAAGAAAGTAACCAGACAGGCGTATGAAGTCTGAAATTAATGGTTTTGCCAAATCAAAAGTGAGTTGGGTTCCATATACTGGCTTGTTTTCTTGAAGGTGAAAGAGTGGAATGCCACCTGAATGGTCCAAATGGCTGTGAGTTAGAACGATTGCGTCCACTTCTTTTGGTGGAATATGCATCGGAAAACCGGGTTCGTCATCTAACATAACTCCGTAGTCGAGCAGCAACTGGTTTTGGTCAGATTTAACTGCGATACCTGCTCGACCTACTTCTCTTGCACTTCCGAGAAATTTTATTTTCATCGGGATTGTTTTCATCCTCCGTTATGTAATGTTAATGTGAATATTAACTTGCTTAAGGTGTAAGGTGACATTTAAACAGTAAGTTTTACGGCAAAAAGTTCATGGTTCATTTACGTTAAAGAAAACAACCAAAATTAAGCTGCCATTAACGTTTCTTGAATTAACGCAACAAGATGTTCTAAAGTTGCTTCAGTCCATGGCTCTTTTTCAGGTAACGTTTTGAAGGGAATGTTTTTCTTTTTACAGGCTGTTCTGCAAGCTGAAACTATTTTTCGGCTCCAAACCTTTGGGTCCTGTAGCAAGATTACTTTTTCATAATTTGTTGTTTGGATATATTTTGCGACCTGTTTTGCTACATGTGTTAGGGTTTCAGTGTCTAATGGAAACGCGATTTCGTTTTGTGATACAGGGTAAACGTCATCAAGTTCTGATGGTATTACGCCAAAAGGAGCAGAATAGGTGCATACATGAACAGAATCAAATGCAATATCACAGGTCTGTAGATTATTTAGCAATGTTTCGTATTCTTTTGAGGTATGGAAGGGCTTTGTTTTTGTTTGCGGCAACAACAAAAGAGTTTTTGCAGACGCTGGAGGAGAATAACGTTCAAAAAGTCTTTTCTGGTAACGAACAACTTCAGGGCGAGCTAGCCCAACTGAATTAAAGAAGAATAAACCACTTTTTTTGGTGTTTGGGCTCTGTTTTTCTAAATATTTGCTGTATTTTTGTACCTGTTTTAGTGCCTGAAGAAGAGAAGGATGCCCATGTGCTCTAACCAGCATATGTTCCCATAGTCGTCCTTCAACAATCGCTTGTTTAATGCGTTTCAACTCAGAGAAACTAACATGCAAATTGTGTTCAGCAATCAGTTTTTGGCGCTCTTGTCTAGGCATTGCTTTCACTGTTGCGGGATCAGTTTTAATGCAAACTGGGCAGGAACATGGGAAATATTCCAGTTCGTCAAGTGTTGTTGTTCCTGATTCGGTTAGGTAACGGTCTTGCCTAGCAAATAACGCGTATGCCGCTGAGTCAAACAGGTCGCAACCCAATGCTACGGCTAAAGAGAACATGAATGGGTGACCCGCACCAAACAGGTGAAGCGGACGGTTTGGTGGCAGATTCATTTTTGCGTTAACAATCATGTCAACAAGCGTATCAAATTTGTATTGTTCCATTACAGGAGTTGGACTGCCTAAGGCGTGAACCTGAAAGGGCAGTTTTCCCATTTCTTTTGCTGATTTGGCAACCAAATCATAGTATTGACCGCCCTGAACTGGGCCAACCCACGCTAAGTCGTCGCGGGTTTTCATTTTTTCTAACGCTTTTGCGCGTTTGATTGTCTCTTGCACGGTGTATTGTGCATATTCTTTGGGTACGTCCCACCCAGTTGGGATATCTAGTATGGTGGCGATATCGGTGTCTATTGTTTCTTGGAATTGTACAATTTCTTGGGGCGTAGTTTCTATGCCCTTATAGATGAGAAGCTGGTAAGCACCGGAGTCTGTCATGATAGAGCCATTGAAGTTTAAGAATTCATGTAACCCTTTTTCGCTTGCAACTTCTTTGAAGTTCTGGTTTATGATGTAAGCATTCGTAATTAGGGCTTTGCAGCCGAACTCTTCTTCAAGTGTTTTGGGAAGAATTGGTTTAAGGTTAGGGTTAATGACTGGCAACAGCATCGGCGTTTCTATGACTCCGCTTTTGGTTTCGAATCGGCCTATCCGAGCCATCAAATCTCTGTTTAGTATCTCAAAGGACATTTGAACCGCCAAGACACACTTATATTGAAAACCAGTCTCTTAATTGTGCTGGTTTCGCTGAAGGAATAAAGTATGGTCTGTAATATTCACATGTACGAAAAACCTGTGCTGGACAACCCAGTGCTTATTGAGGGACTACCGGGCATCGGATTTGTTGCTAACATTACAGCATTGCATTTAATCAAAGAGTTAAACGCAAAACTGTTTGCAGAAATTCAATCATCATCATTCCAAGACCTTTCCATGACGTCAGGAAATGGAGGAACATACTTTCCAAGCAACCAACTGTATTACTACAAAGGAAAAGACGGCGAACGAGACCTCATAATTCTTTACGGAAACACACAAGCCCTAACAACGGTGGGACAGTATGAACTGTGCGGAAAAATATTGGACATATGCAAAGAACTCGGATGCAACTACATTTTAACCGTTGGCGGACTAAAAAAGGAAGAACAAATCGAAAAACCAGAGATACACTGCACAGCATCAGACAAAGAAACACTACAGGATGCATTAAACCTTGGCGCCAAAATCATGAAAGGACACATCTTTGGTGTTGCTGGACTGCTTGTTGGTTTATGCAAGTTAAGAAAAATGAAGGGATTGGCACTGCTGGTTGAAACGCATGGATTGTACCCGGATGCAGTAGCAACACACGAAATACTAAGAACTCTAAACACGATGCTGAATCTGAAAATAAATCTAAAAGACATAAACGATGCTACAAAAGAAACTGGAGAAATATTGAAGTCGTTTGGAATCGTTACTCCGTCTTCAACAGAAAAAAAGAATAGGGAAGCGGATTTCCGCTGGTTTATTTAGATTCTGCTTCTTTAGTGAACAAAGCGTAAACTCGTTGTACACGTTCGGCTATTGGACCAGAACCTTCTATAACGCCTTTTTCGCTTACTTTGATTTTTTCCATAACCCAGATGAAACCCTGATCGTTGTAGAGTTTAACCATGGTTGGAAAGACTTTTTCAAGACGTTCAGAAAGTGCCTTCAAATCGAAGGGTTTTTGGATAGTGAAGATTTGTCCAAGGATGCTGCCGTTCAGGAATAGTTTGTGAATTACGTTTCCTTTTTCGTCTTTTGCGTCGGTTAATGATATGCTTAGTGTGTCTGGGTCGATTCCCGATAAGGTTCCAGTAAACTTTTTCCCGTCAACAGTAACAGCCATGACTATTTTATCAAGGAGCGAACCAAGCTCGCCGTAAAAGTTTCTTTTAGCTAATGACATCTTAACACCTAGCCAGTAAATAGAAAGAGCAGAACTTATTTATTTCTACACAAAACAAGAAAAAAACAGGCATTATAAAATAGTGTTACCCAAAACGACGGTTATTTATGGTCAGTCTTCAGTTTTTTCATCAACTGTTGTTTGCTTTGTGCTGAAACGGCTATTTTGTTTTCTTTTATGGTATAGCTGTTCTTGTTTACAAAAATGATTTTCTGCGGCGCAAGGTCTTCTTGAAGGTCTACGTTAGGACCAACCATGCTTTGTGGTCCAATCTTTATTCCGGGTTCAAGGCAAGCGTTGATGCCTGTTTTGCAGTTGTCCCCGATTATTGCGCCTAACTTGTTGGTACCAGAGTCTATTTTTTTGTCGCCTATCTGGACTTTGACGTTTTGTTCGTCGAAACGGAAGTTAGCGGTTATTGTTCCAGCACCAAAAAGGCAGTTGTTGGAGATTATTGAGTCGCCAACGTAGTTTATGTGGAACCAGCAGTCGTCCCCTATGAGGGAGTGTTTGATTTCTGTTGTGAAACCGACAACACAGTTGATTCCCAGTGAAGAGTAATCGCGGACTAGACTGTTCCCGCCAACAACAGTATTTTCACCGATGTAACATGGACCACGTATGCAGGCGTTCTCAAACACTTTTGCGCCTCGCGCTATCCAGACATTTCCTTCGATTGTTGCGCGTTCAGAAATCTTTACGCCGTCTTCAATTGTCTGTTTTGTTATTTTACTGTCCATAAGATACTTGTTTATTGCAAAAAGGTCCCATGGATACTTGTAACCAGCAAGAAATCCGTCATAGTTTACGGCTTTTACAACGTTTTGGTCTTTGATAAACTGAAGTATCGCATCCTCGTACTGGTGGTCGGAAACTGGAATCTTTTTGTAGTAATCAAAAATCTTTTTTGTCAAAACGTAAACGCCGACCACAGCAAGGTTGCTTGGTTCGGTTCCTTTCGCGGGTTTTTCAACAAAATCTGTTACATGCTCATTTTCGACTTGGATTATTCCAAACTTCCAAGTTTCCTGTACTGGTTTGCAGGATAAAACAATCTCAGCGTTTCCTTGCGTGAATTGGTGCATCATCTGTTTTATCAGTGAAGCTTCAAAAACGTCGTCAGCGTTGACAACAAAAAAGTGGTCATCTGCCAAATCTTCAGCAGATTTGAGGGCATCTGCCATCCCCAAAGATTGTTTCTGGACAGCGTATTCAATTTTTACGCCCAGTTCGCTGCCGTCTTTGAGGTAATCTTTGATTTGTTCACCGCGGTGACCAACAACCACAACATAGTCTGTTAATCCAGCCTGTTTCAGGGTGTCGATAACGTGGTGAATCAGCGGTTTTCCCAGCAGTTTAAACATGGGTTTAGGTTGGTTAACTGCAAGCGGGAAAACCCGTTTTCCTTCGCCCCCAGCTAGGATGATTGTCTGCAATTTATCACGGTTCCATTGCTTTGTTTAGTTCTTTAACTGCAAAACTGTAGAGTTCATCCAGTTTCTCTTCTGTGCGTGCTTCTGCAGAGATTCTGATAACTGGTTCCGTGTTGGATGCCCTTAAGATAACCCAGCCGTCTTTTTCGATTAACTTCACGCCGTCGATATTCAAGGTTTCAAGACCATGTTCTTTGAACTGGCGACGCAACTGTTCGATTACAACAAATTTGAGTTTGTCAGGACATTCAAAGTTCTTTTCATATACAGTCGGATATTGCGGCAAAGATGCAATTATTTCTGAAAGTTTTTCACCAGTTTTTGACAGGATTTCAGCCATCCGCATACTCGCAAAAACGCCGTCGTCCATACCATAAATGTCAGCAAAATAGAAGTGACTACTCTTTTCGCCACCAAGCAACGCTTTTTGCTCAATCATTTTGTCCATAATGAATGTGTGCCCAACCCGCTCAACCAAGGGTACTCCGCCAAACTTCTTTACACATTCTTCAACAGCCATAGAACAACTCAGTTCATAAACAACTTTTCCGCCAGGGTTTTTCTGTAAAACATCTTTGGCAAAAACCAGTAACGTCAAATCGCCTGGAATCAGTTTGCCTTTTTCATCAATGAATACTGCTCGGTCGCCGTCTCCATCGTAGCCTACGCCGAAGTCTGCTTTTCGTTTGACGACTTCGCGCATAAGTTCGACTAAAGTTTGCTCGTTAGGCACGGGCAGGTGCGCTGGAAAAGTGCCGTCAGGTTTTTGGTTCAAGGTTAGAATGTTACAGCCAAACCGTTCAAACAACGCAGGAGCAACTAGCCCACAGGTACCATTAGTTGCATCTGCTACGATGTTGAGTTTTCTTTGCAGATGTATCCGATTGAAAACAAAGTCTTGATACTCTTTGATTACGCCCTTATGAAATACTGCTTTGCCTTTCGGTTTTCCCAACGCTTTTAGGTCAACATTTTTGGCGTAGTCACGGACAGTTTCCATGTCTTTTCCGTAAATGCTGCCTTTTTGTCCTCTGAACGCTTTAAGCCCGTTCCATTGTGGCGGGTTATGCGAAGCAGTAACCATCAGTCCAGCGTCTTTCTGGAGCAGACTTGCCGCAAAATAGAGCAACGGTGTAGGTAGTACACCAACATCAGTTACGTTGCAACGTGAAACAAGCCCAGAGATAAGCGCGTCACGCAGTTTTTCTCCGCTGATTCTAGTGTCTCTTCCGACAACAACATTTTCTCCATCCAAAAACTTGGCAAAAGCTGCCCCAATTTTTGTTGCAACTTCTTCAGTTAGGTCATCCCCAAAGATTCCGCGTATATCGTAGGCTCTGAAAATGTGGTCAAAATCAGGTTGAGTAGAAGCGGCCAAAATTTTTTATCTCCAACAGTTTATGTTTTATAAACTCACTTAAAATATAATCGATGCCAAAATATGGAACAACAACACATTTTTGATTACTTTGAAGGCTCCTCGGTTTCGTCGTATGTTCTATGGATTACATCTTTCACTTTTTTGGTAATTATTGGCCCCAAACCATGAACGTCCTTAGACCACTGGTCAACGTTGTTCAAAGCATTCAAAGGGCACTGGTAAGAGTTCAAAAGGGAAACAGCTTTTTCTCTTCCAATATTTGGCAGACTTGCCATAAAGAATATCTGCGATTCAGCTAAGGTCTCATGCTTTTTCACAGGATGCACAGCCAAAGACCGTTTCTCGACAATTTGTTCCTGTTTTGCGGCAGTATACAGGAAATCCACCGTTTCTTTGTAGCTGTTTGTATGAATCAGATTGATTCCCTGCTTAGCCAAAGAAAACATTGCACCCCAAACTGATGAAGGCTGAATCTTGCTGTATTTGTAAACAATAGGCAAGTAACCTTCAACCAGAAGGAAAGCTTTTTCATAACATTCTTTGAGGGTCAATATCTGTTCAAAGAGGTATCTTCGGGTAAGAGTGTAAACAAAATCGCTAACGGTTTTTCGTTCAAAGGCACATTGACTTGAAACAATGTAGTCGCCTTTCTCAAGGAACTGCAGACTGATATCTGCACCTAGTTCTGTTAATCCTTTGAGGATTTTTGGTGCTGTTTTTGCTTCGCGGCTATCGATTATAATGGTGGGTTGGTCCCGTTTTCCGTTTTCTTTAAGAAAGGGAATTAGTGTTTCAGAGCCAGACATTGAGCAATCCATCCAAGTGAATATTAATTGAAAATAGTAAATAAACAAGACGCGTAAAGGAGTTTGGTTGCGCACCTAAAAACTAAAAAGCCAACTGGAAAGACAATATATCAACAAGAAATCGGGTAACAACGAGAAAAACAAAAAGAAGGCAGAACAACAAATGAACGAAAAAAATTACGCCTTATTCGGATTGTTTGGACCGGTAACCGCAATGATTTTCATAACAGCAGCAATCGGTTTGTCTCCGTGGTTTAGCTGGTGGAACAACGCCTTAAGCGACTTAGGCCATTCGGTTACCAGCGAAGTTGCGCCGTTATTCAATTTCGGTTTGCTGCTAACAGGATTTTGCATAATCGTATATTCAATAACCAGTTTCAAAAACCACGCAAAATACACCAGCTACGCTTTAGCATTTACAGGGTTTGCTCTTCAGCTAGTTGCAACATTCAACGAAGTATACAGGCCACTACATTTTCAGGTTTCAGTTTTGTTCTTTTTGTCGCTATGCGTTTCATCTGTTTGCTATATTCAAGAAAAAAAATCAAGACTAGCTATAGTAGCCTTGGTCATTAGTCTTCTTGTGTGGATATTATATGGCATAAAGATATACAGTTCAGGAATTGCGGTACCTGAAGCAGTTTCGGCGATAGCAACTGCATCATGGGTTATGCTGTCAGCGTTCAGAATATACGTTAACAAAACACCGGAGTCATAACTGTGATGCAACATCCATTCTGATTTTTGTGTATGTTTTGCAACCAAAAAAGGATTGAACTGTAAATTCAGTCTGTAGCAATAAAAAAGACGTGAAAAGTGTTTGTTTTCTAGATTAAAGGAAAGAGGCTGGAGTAGTTCGGGGTGTAAAACTGTTGCCGTTGAGTGGTATTCGGTTTAATCCGATGCTTGAGAGTCTGCGGCATATGTGGTTAAGGGATTCTTCTGTGCCGGTAAGCATGTTGTTACCTTCGGGGGTTAGGATGTAGACTTTTCTTGGGCGGTCGCTGTTTAGGTTCCAGTCGCTTTTGATGTATTTTTTCTCTTCAAGAAGGGCCAGTAAGGGGTAGATTGTACTTGGGCCAAAGTATACTCCGAAGTTTTTGCGGATGCTTGTTATGATTTTGTAGCCGTGCATGGGTTCTACACTGAGAAATTGAAGTATTATGAGGTCCAGAAGTCCTTTCATGAGTTTTATTTGGACGTCTCTGAGTTGTTTTCGCATGTTTTGGGTTCTCCGCGTATTTCTGGTGAACAGTTCTGCTGTTCTACCCAGATACAATATGTCCAATATCAGACATATCGTATTTTCTATATACCCTGATACAAGATATAAATGTTCCCATACCCAAAAAAAACAAACCACAACACACCAAAACAATCCAAATAAACCCACAACTTATAAACAAAAACAACAAAAATAAAATATACACAACAGGAAACAAAAAACCGTGACAGAAGGCCCCAAAAAACAAATTGTTCAACGCATAACCAGAAACTTCCTGGACATACTAGTCCTAAGACTAATCCAAACAGAACCAATGTGGGGCTACAAAATCATAAAAAAAACCGAAAAACTGTTTGGCATAAAACTCAGACACGGCGCACTCTACCCGCTGCTAAACACGCTGGAAAAACAAGGCTACACAAAAAGCGGAAAAACAACACAACAAGGCCGCACCAGAAAAGTATACGAAATCACACCAAAAGGCAAACAACTAGTAGAAGCATACTACGACTTCCTCAAAGAACAACTAGAAAAACTAGACATAAAAGAGGAATAACAATGACAAAAACCAGTAATCAAGAAGAGATTACCAACCAATTACTGAAAATCCTTGACGACCGAGGAAAAAGGGCATTAGAACTTGCTCAAAAAACAGTTTTCGAAGAAAAAATAGAGTCAAAGCAAGTCCAAGAAGCTCTAAACTATTTCATGACTGAATATTGGTACGATGTTACTAGACCAGCATTGCTTTCGTTAGTATGCGAAGCTGTAGGTGGCGACCCAGAATTAACAACACCCATTGCAATTTCAATGACTTTGATAAGTGGAGGCATAGACATACATGACGACATTATTGATCAATCAAAAGAAAAAGAGAATAAACCCACAGTTTATGGGAAATTCGGCAAAGATATAGCACTGCTCGTTGGAGACGCACTCATGTTCAAAGGTTTTGCTATGTTATACAAATCAATTGAAAAAGGGGTATGCCCGGAAAAGATTGCGACAATAAGCGACATAATTAAAAAAACTTTTTTTGAACTCGGGGATGCAGAAGCACTTGAACTTCAGTTTCGAGGACGAGAAGATGTCACACCGGAAGAGTATCTGTATGTGATCAGAAAGAAAGCAGCAGATGTTGAAGCACACACTCGAATCAGCGCCATAATTGGTGGGGCTTCAGTAGAAAAGATTGATGCACTTGGTGAGTATGGACGACTTTTGGGTATGCTAGTGATACTACGGGATGAGATGATAGACATGCTCGATCCAAAAGAAACAATTCACAGAATAAAGAAGGAACACTTGTCAATGGCCATCATTTACGCGTTACAGAATAATGAGATGAAACCCTTGATATCCAGTCTTTTGCAGAAAACGACTACAATCAGGGATGCTAAAAAGCTTTCATTACTTGTGGACAAAGCAGGAGGATATAGCCAAACTCATGAATATATGACAAAATTAGTTGCAAATGCAAAAGATAAAATAGATAAAGCTAAGATCCATAATAAATACCTAGCTTTACTTATTTATGGGATGCTTCTCCCAGATTGGAGAAGTTATTTAACGCCAGTAATATCGAACGGGTAGTTTTTGCTCCATTTTAATCACGTGTATATGTGTTCTACACATATCCGTATATAAGATTTGTTCTACACATCTACAAAAACGCCAAAATATCGATTAAAAATCAGGTTTTTTGGTTCTAAATTCTTAATTAAGACTGCGTGTAATCGTTAAGTAATGGCAGTGTTATAGCGAATGCTTCGAGGATTCTTAAGTGAAAATAGTATTGGTAAGAGAGGCTTTCTTGTAATAACAATCCTATTTCTCAGTGTTTTTGGATGGTACTACATGACACTACCAGTTATCGAAAGCATTCTAAACAAACTAAGCATACCAAATTCTGAGAGCGTTACAATCTGGGCTACTTTTTATGTATCAATAATAGCAACTAGCATAATCGGAACTTTTCTATCAAAGAAAGTCAGTAGGCACAAATTTCTTTATGCATGGACAATTTTAGGGGCTGTTGCATCATTATTGCCTATACTGTTCTCATCCAGTTTTGACCAAGTGAGGATTGTGTCTCTTCTTTTAGGAGCGTCATTTGGTTTAGGCATCCCCTCGTGTTTAGCATATTTTGCAGAATGTACAAGTGTTGAAAACAGGGGACGTGTAGGTTGCATAACATTTTTGATCGCAAATATTACTGCTCCTTTTCTTTCAATTTTGGGCGGTACTTTTGATTTAGTAACAATTTCGGTAATTTTTGCACTTCTCAGATTACTGGGATTAAGTGTATTCTTTTTTAACCCAGAAAAACAGTCGCCTTCACAAGTGAAGACAAACATTTCTTTTATTTCCATTTTACGTGAAAGGACATTTTTACTCTATTTTGTCGTTTGGTCAATGTTCCCTTTGGTGGACAGCTTTGAACGAGTCTTAGTAGACAATTATCTAACATGGTGGAATCCTGAGCTACTTAACGCAATGGGAATTGTAGAGCCATTAGTTGCAGGTCTTTCCATATTGGGTGCAGGATTTTTGTGCGATTGGATTGGCAGAAAGAAAATTGTTCTTTCAGGTTTAATTGCTATAGGTATTGCATATGGAATGATTGGGCTCATTCCACAATTCGAGTTTTCATGGTACCTATACTTTGTTGTTGATGCCACCGCATGGGGCATCTTTTCGCTTATATTTTACATAATTATATGGGGAGACATTGCACAATCAAGAAATAGCGAAAAATATTACACTCTAGGAAGCATTCCTTATTTCATTAGTAGCATTATACCATTACTTTTAACGACGTCATTTATTGAAAATGTTGAAGTGAGTGCAGCTTTTTCTGTGGCTAGCTTTTTCCTATTTGCCGCAGTTATGCCATTGGTGTTTGCTCCAGAGACATTACCTGAAAAGAAGATAGAACTTAGGCGACTTAGGAGTTTTGCTGAAGACGCCAAGAAAATGAAAGAAAAGTATGAAGAAAAGAGGAAAAAATAAAAACTTAGAATTTTTCGACTTTTGTTGCTAAGTTTTCTATGGTTTCTGTGAATGGGTGGTCGGGTCGTTCTTCTGTGAATATGAAGTTTCCTGCTGCGCGTAGTACTTCGCAGAAGCATGGAATCGTTGCCAAGACGGGGAGGCTGTGGATTGTTTTGATGTGTTTGCTGAATTTCTTTTGTTCTTCCTCGGATGATAGGTATTCTGCGATTACTTTGTTTACCAGGATACCTGTTTTCTTTTCGAACAGGTCATAGAGTTCAGTGGTCATTCGTTGGCTTCCGTTGATGTCGGATGCATCTAAGCTGGTTACAACCAATACAATATCTGCAGTAACAATCGCGTTTATTGAAGAGTATTGAAGTCCAGGGCTGGTATCAAATATTATGTAATCAAAACCTGCATCGTTGATAAGAGCAGCTCTAAGGGATAAAAGTCGACCTAATGCTTTCATTTCCCATTTTCTGTCTTTTGCGGTCATGTCCCGGATTGCTTCGGTTGTCGGGTTTGCAAGTGCTATCATCAGTTTTCCGCCGTTACTGTGACCTTTTGCTTCAACCAAGACTTTGTCGATTTCGCAGACGCCGTTAAGGTAATCGTTTAGCCAGTAGTCTAGGTCCTGTTTTTTGAATATAGCATGAAGGCTTGGTGCACGAAAGTCTAAATCCATCAGACACACCTTTTTACCTCTTCGGGCGTAAGTAGCTGCTAAGTTAACTGAAAGTGATGTTTTT
>JBAZEV010000033.1:0-2528 GCA_041653695.1 Bathyarchaeia archaeon | reverse complement strand
GGTTCCACCCTTGTAGGAGTGAACGGCTATAATTTTTCCCATTATTTATGCCTCCTTATCAACATAGAAGTATGCTTTTCGGCCTTGTCTTTCCTTTTTCAGGTATCCCATTACCACCAGTTGGTTTAGGTAACCACTTTCTACGGCTCTTGCACGTTTTGTTTGGTCAGAGACTTCGTCGGCTGTTGCTTTGTCGAGTTTACAGAGCGTAACGGCTGTCTTTCTTAGGTGGTCTGGGAGAGACAACAAAGTCATTACGTCTAATGCTTCAGGCAGGTTTTCTGGAAGTTGCCTTTGTCCGTGTTTTTGGAATTCGATCATCACATCTATTTTTTCGTTTAGCAATTCCAGGTTTTCTCTGATTTTTTCCAGAATTTGCGTTGATTTGCTTTCAAGCTTTCTGTATGCTGCCATATTTGTGGTCCTAGATGTGTTTTCCGCATCTACACTATTGATACATCAAAGGTTTATTAAATCTTATGATATATTAGTTCATATTCGTGGTTTGAACAAAAAACATTTAGAAAACAAAACAAAAAACACACACTAACAAAAACAAGAAAACAAAAACAAAAAACGCAGGAAAGCGCCCTAATAAAGGGACGCTGGTATTCTAGCCTGACCGTCTTCAATAACGGGCAACATAACTTTTAGTTCTCTGAAGTATTTTAGAACCTTTGATCCTTTTTCAGAAACAACGTAAACTATTCGTTTCTTGCCTATGGTTTTCTCTTCAACAAGCTCTTGTGCAATAAGGAAGTCCAAATACTCCTTAAGAACGCTACAGTTCACATTGGCTTTGTACATGATGTGTGTTAGCTTAAGTGGTCCTCGTTGTGAAAGCACCTTGAGGATGTCGATATACATTTCAAGTTTTGATCTCCGCATGTTAAAGCCTCATTTGATTTATTTCATCCAAATTACATATATCATTTATGGATTCAGAGTAAAGTTTTGCAAGATTTATTTCGAATAAACAGCAGTTTTTGATTGAATATTCTGGAAGACAGCAAGACGGTTCTCAAGAGCAGTAACCATGTCATCAGCAAGTATATTTTGAAGTTCAGGGGTTAGAGTGTGAATCTCACTAGTGAAGACATCCAGCATCATCTTCTGTAGTTTTTTGCGGTTTTGGTACGAGAATGTTTTCTCCATTACACTTTTCTCCTAATCGTTATTTAGCCTACTGATTGTTGTTTGTATTTAACTAACTTATGAATCTGGAATACATTTTTTGTATATTTCCAGCAAAGGTTACAGCACAGACACAATCAACCAGAACAGTTAACGGCGTTCCAGCTCATTTCGGTGCTTAATAAAGAACGAACGAACCGACTCGGTCAGTTCATAGCTTTCGACTTCGTCTAACGGTACCCATTTTGCGTCGGTTACGTCACTTTTCGGTGCAAGCACACCATTTTTTGGTTTGGCTAAAAACTGAAGCAGAACATAATGGAACCGAAGCTGCAGTTTTTCGTCTGTGTCCAGGATATCGTAAACGTCCATTGGCAACCCAGTAACAAGTTCAACATCTAAGCCGCATTCTTCTTTTGCTTCGCGCACAGCAGCATCCCGAACGGTTTCACCTAGTTCAACTACACCACCTGGAAAACTCCATTCGCCCAAAGCGGGTTGGGCGCCTCGTTTAATGAGAACAAGTTTACCGTTTTTTACGATTACGATTCCGATGCCAACAATGGGTTGATTTGGGTATTCGCGCTTCACCGTAACGCCTCATGTAACAACGTCATAGAATTTGGCTAATTTTATATTTGTTGAATTTACAGTAAGCAAATGTAATCCTAACGTCCCTAAAATCAGCAAATAAAAATCATAAAGGAATTTAGGAGATTGTATCGTCCCAGTAGTAGATTTTTTGATATTTACCAGTAACAGGAAAACGTGTATCGCCATAGACGATGTCCAAACCAGAACCATATTCGTCAAGGAGTTGGCGTGAAATGTTCCAGATCGTTGTTGAGTTTTCGTCGGCGCCCCAAAAACCCCATATTTTGTCTTCAGGATTGCGCATTCCCCAAGCATAGTGTGCGGGCAGAACCAGCACAGCTTCAGCCGTTACAGAGCCATGAACTACAGCGGGATTTGTTACCACTGTGTTCCAGAATGTTTCAAGTGCTTGGAAATGTTCATCGGTCATTGTGCCGTAATAGTTTCCGTCCATTGATGCATAATTAAAAATGACGATATACTCTGCGCCGCATTCGTATGCTGTTCGCATCTGTTCCAGGATGGAATTTGCGTTGTCAAGATACGGAGGGTTACGGTATTTCCAAGTAACAATCAGCCCCCAGCTTTTATTCTGCATGTTGGCTGCACCTCTGACTAGGGCGATGTCTTGGTTTAGTGTGTGGTTCCACCCAGCCTGAGCAAGAAGAGTATCATAGCCTGCCAGATAATCAAACCAGTAAAACGTGTAATCAGATGTGAAGGCGTTAATCGAACCCGCGTTAAGCCGTACGATTCCCGGGTCATCTAAGAAGTTGTTTACAAAATAGTCTTCTGCACCA
>JBAZEV010000032.1:0-22578 GCA_041653695.1 Bathyarchaeia archaeon | reverse complement strand
ATTAACGGTCCTTTAACCATCCCTTTTCCTGTTCATAGACAAGGTTTTTGGCTTTCGTCAAATGTGACTAAGCCGAAATATTACTTTTCATTTTTTAGTTACATTTTCCTAAAGTACGGTTTTGGGAATAACAAGAACAAACGTTCAATTCTTCAACAGCATTTTCTGGAAAATAACGGGTTGAATCTCAAAAGCAATATTAAAGAGACATCAACACAAACAACATACCAGCAGCCCGGTAGTGTAGTGGACAATCATGGAGGCCTTTGGAGCCTCTGACGGGAGTTCGAATCTCCCCCGGGCTACTACAGAATTCTTTAAGATTATAAAATAGAAAAAGGTTCTAAAAGATTATTCCAAAGCTGTCTTTAAATCTAATCTTTGGATTTTCCTTCAGATTCAAGAATATCTCTTCCAGATGTTCTAAAGTGTAGTTTTCTCTTACTTTTTCATAGTATTCTTGCTCAAGTGAGGTTAAATTGTTTCTCTGAATGTAATTCATCTTGCCAATCCAAATAGACTCTGTACAATATGGCTCAACTTGTCTCACTAGTTCTTCTGGGTCATAATCCAAGAAAGGTTCAATTGAAACGCTTGTACGGAATCCTTCATTGAAAGCAAACTTTAACGAATCCATTCGTTCTTGAAATAGAGGAGCATTTGGCTCCCAAAACTTCAACAAATTATTGTCTAATGATGTGATAGTAAATCTAAACTGCATAATTTCTTGATATTTTTTGAATCTTGAAATAATTTTCTTTATTGTACTAAAATTTGGCTTTGTTGTAACTAAGACGTCATTTCCATTTTTTAATAGATTTGAAAGAACAGAAAAGCACATATTTTCGATTTCGGGGTCATCTGTAATATCATGTGAACTAGGAAACATTACCCTTCCAGTTTTTTTACCATAATTTTTATTGAGTTTTGTCTGATTGATTTTCATTATGCTCCAAGTGTCTTCTGTTGCACGACCAAATCTCTTAGCCATCATTTTAGCATAACAATATCTGCAATCATTTGAACACCCGGCCACACAATTAACATTGTAGTCTGCCCATTCACGTGTACCTGAAATCATTCTTCTTTTTTCATCTTGCTTTTTGAAAAACCGCGGCTCCATTTTTTCATTACCTCAAATGTTTTTCCCAACTCAGTTTTGGCAAATTCTTTTGGTGACAATGGTTCTAATTCAGATGGGGGGTTAATTCCAAGATTTTGCTCAATTATTTTCCAGTTTAATTTATATCTGTATATTGGTAAATCCCATGCACTTTCAATGTTTAAAGGTAATAAATAGCCTTGTGATTTAAGCCATTCTAATACTGACTGAATTTTTGCAGTGTCAGGTTCTTCTTCTTGAAAATCTTTACAATAGCTGTCACAAGTATTTCCTTCATGTTGCTTAATTACTTTCCAGAGTAATTTCCACTTTAAAGGTCTTCTATTTCCCTTCAGATTTTTTTTAGTTTCAGGATGAAGCATTATAAATTTGTTGTATGCTACCTTGTTATCAGGTGTGTATGGTTGGTTTAGGGTTTTTGAGGTATATGCTCCCTTTGTTATGGCCACACCAGTTTCATAATTTGAGCACAGTATTAAATGGAAAAGCTGATTTTTCTTCGGAATAAAAGGCATGGGAAGAACATATCTAAACCATTTAGAGAGTTTACGAATATACAACTCGAGCAACATTTTTTCCTTGGTTGTTACTCCTTTCCTGTTAAGAATCGATTTTCTCCATTTTCTCCCTCCAAAAAGCGAATCTGCTTCTAATACAGTATTATGTTCATCACTCGTCCAACTATTTTCACTTAAATTATTAGGTAATGGACTAAAGCCATCTCTTCCCAAAAACCAATCAGAAGTAAAAAGAAAAATGATAAATTCAGTTCCCGTTTGGAAAGGGCTTAACATTCTACTTTTTGCTACGCTTTCGACGGTTTTCCATCTAACACTTCTAAGAGGATCAAAATAGAAAATTGCATTACCCAGATCAATATGCACAATTTTTTTTAAAGCGCCATCTAAAGTATCGTTGAATAGATATACATTTGATGAATTTTCAGAAATGGAGCTTTCTGATTCTTCAATATCAATTTCTTTCCAACGTTTATTGATAACCCGTTTTAAATGAAAGTAACAATCTTGATTGTCTTCAACCAATATAACTTTCAGATTACTAGTGTCAATATTTTGTTCTCCCATGTGATTGACCTTGATTTCCAAAGCATGCCCAGCAGAACCAAGGACAGTTTCACCAGTATCTTTTACATACACTTCACCTGTTGCAGCGTTTAATTCTACAATTGATGTTGGCTTTCGAAAATTAACCCATTTTCCACCAGAAGTAATTCTCCACCAGAAAGGGTAGTATGTCCCAATTACATCACATTTCAGTCTTGTACCGGTCAACCCACTTAAAGAAATGGCGTCACCGACAAATTCAAGGGTTAAGGGAATCACCCATCTCAAATAATCAGATATATTATATCTTTTTTTCGGTAATGAAACATCCACGTAAAATAATGACCAAAGAAAAGATAATAATTTTTTAATTTAATTTAAAAGTAAAATTAGTTATATTTGCAGTTCATAAAAAACACTTCAGTTTTATCATCCAAAATTTTTTGACATTCTTAAAAGTATCATCCATTTCGTAATTCGCCATTCTTTTACAACTCAAACAAAACTCAATAGTTCCCAATTCAATTTCTTAGTTAGCTCTTCAAACTTATGAAACTGCCAAAAAATCTGAAACAACCCATCAATGTTTTAACCAAAAAAGAATCTGATTTTGTGCCTTTTGAGCCTCCGGAAATTTGAACATCCCCGGGCTACTACACATAACTTTGGAACAGTTTTGTTATAAACCATAAAGAACATTGGGTTTCAGGTTTGCAAAATTCTAGAGTTTACGTTGAGGTTTAAGGTTTGAAGCTTAAAGTCTATACTGATGGTGCGTGTAGGGGTAATCCGGGTCGTTCGGCGGTTGCGTTTGTTATTTTAGGTGACAAAGACCAGTTTCTCAAGGAACATTCCGAGTATGTGGGCGTTGGAACAAACAATGAAGCAGAATACAAGGCGTTGATTTCTGCGTTAAAGGTTGCCAAAAATTTTGGGGACGAACTTCTTTGTTACTCTGATAGTAACCTTTTGGTTAACCAGATGAGTGGCGAATGGGCAGTTAAGCATCCTAACATCAAACCGTTGTGGCGCGAAGCAGTTGCACTAAAAGAAGGCTTTAAGCGGGTTATGTTCAAACATGTTCCAAGAACCAACACATATATTCAACGGGTTGACCAACTGGCAAACCAGACACTGGACCAACACGGAAAACCAGCGTACAAGAGTTCTGGGAATGCAGACTATAAACAGCTAAAGTTTCCACAAAAAGCAGTTGCCCCGCCAACAAACAGTGACCGCGTAAACCAAAATTCTGGTGGTCCGAAAGGTTCGTTCAGAATTAGGTTGGCTGACGGAAAAATTTTGTCTGTTGCGGTTTTTCCAACAAAAAAAGACCCCAACGCTGAGGTGATTTCTGTACGGATACAAAAGGATGAAACGGAAAACTGGGAAGTTGTTGGAAAAATGGCGGTATACAGGTCTGCGGATGGAAACTACAGCAAATTGCCTGACTAAACAAACTTGGGTAAAACAAGGATGTTAATGCTTTTTTAAAGCCTTTGAGTTATACATCTTGTAGGTAATACATCATGGGTTTGCAGTCTGGTAAGGTTCCAACAAATGTTTTGTTGGACATAGTTTTCAAGAACCTAGGCGCACAAAGAAGCGACGTTGTCCTTAACCCGTCTCTTGGTGAAGACGCCGCCATAGTAAAAGCTGGAAACCAAGTTTTAGCGATATCATCTGACCCGATAACTGGAGCAGAAGAATGGCTAGGTTGGTTGGCTGTTCATGTAAGCGCAAACGATGTTGCAACCCGTGGAGTTCAACCTTGCTGGTTTAACTCGATTATTTTGTTGCCCAAGAATTCTACACCTGACCTTATTCAAAAAATTTGTACACAAATGGACAAGGCAGCACGTGAACTGAACATCGCTATTGTGGGCGGTCACTGTGAAGTAACCCCCGGTATCGACCATCCTATAGTAACTGGATGCGCTATCGGTGTTGCTGAAAACGGAAAATATGTAACCTGCGGCGGAGCACGTGTAGGCGACAAGATAATACTGTCCAAAGGCGCAGGAATCGAAGGCACCGCCATTCTTGCCTCAGACCGCCGAAAAGAGCTTAGCAAAGTTTTTGATGAACAGTTCTTAACCCAAGCTGAAAGTTTCTTTGAAAAAATCAGTGTCGTAAAAGACGCCATTACTGCCTTCAAAATTGGTGGTGTTTCAGCCATGCATGACCCCACTGAGGGTGGTGTTGCTGGTGGTTTGCATGAGTTAGCTGATGCGGCAAATGTTGGTTTCGTTGTTTACGAGGACAAGATTTTGGTTCCACAAGAGACCCGCCGTATCTGTGAATATTTTGGTGTTGACCCGCTGCAGTTGATTAGTTCTGGTTCGCTTCTCATAGTTGCCGAAGCATGTAAAACCGATAAGATACTGGATGGTCTGGCGCAGAATGGTGTTGTGGCTTCGGTAATTGGTGAAGTCGTTGAACCCAGTTCATGTAGAGTTTTGGTTACAACTTCTGGAGAAAGAACTGACCTCGTGAAACCTGCTACTGACCACCTTTGGGGTGCTCTGGAAAAATCTGCCAAAAAGTGAAATGCTGTTTTAGAACAGGTCTTGTCGAAGGTTTTTTGCTAAATCTTTCAGGTCTATCCAATGGACTGCGATTAAGCCAACAAAGATTCTTACCCAAACCAGCAACAACCGTGTGAGTATTGTTGCGGCTACTGCGATTCCTGCGTCTATCCCAAGCAAGCCGTAAAGTGAACTCATTATTATTTCCACAAATCCTACTTCGGCGGGTATTCCGATGGGGATGGATTGGACGTTTACGCTGATTGAGTAAACAACCAGTATCAAAATGAAGTCAACATGTTGCCCCAGTGAAATGAAAACAAAGTAAGACAGCAGAATGCTCAGAATCCATGATACTATGGAAAAAAGTACTGGCAACGCCAAGTTTTTTGGGCTTTTAAGCAAACACCCGATTGAGCAATGGAACGAGTTCAACGCATTGGTTGCTTTGTTTCTCATGTTTTCGAGGTTCAACCGCCCTCGGGCAATGTATGCCACGAACCGTAACACAGCATCAATTATGCGTTGGGTTAAAGACTGTTTTAGTACACACAAGAAAATGAAAACCAGACTAACCGTTGTGCCGATTACTATCAACAAGATTATGTTGAAAACAAACGCGGGAAGCGTATAATCCACCATGAACAGGGCTACAGAACTAAAAATCAGGCTGCCCAAAGATATTATCATGGCTAGGATGCGGTTGCTGACTACTGATGCCACGATTTTTCCTGTGTCGTCGCCTGTTTCTTTTGACATCAAATAGATTTTGGAGGCGTCTCCGCTGATTGATTCGGCGGGAACTATTAGGTCTACGAATGTTCCTATCCAGGTGAACAGGAACGTTTTACGGAACGCAACCTTCACCGAAAGCGGCTTCAGGAAATACTGCCAAGTTAAAGCGGCAGTAACCATGCTCAGAAACAGGGCAGCAACTGCTAACCCGTAATCTAGTAGGTCTACGGTTTGTATGATTGCCAGTGTTCTGGGGATGTCTCCAAAGAAGTAAAGGTAAGCAACAAAAATCAGTACTCCCGCGACCAGAAACGGGACAGTTTTTTTCAGGTTTAACGCTTTTTCAGTTACCATCCTTTACTCTGTCCCCTTTTTTTAATACGGCAAATAGGTAATGTCCAGATATTACCTTTCAGGTTTATTTGGTCTAAAAAATGTGTTCAACAATCTAGGCTGCAAAAAACGGGCTTGGAAATGTTGGTTTTAGAATTCAGGTTTTGTTTTTCCAAGTTTTTTGTCTACACATGCTTTGATGAAACCGTAGTATTCTGGTTCTGGTTTGGTTGGTCTGCTCTTGAATTCGCCGTGGAACTGGGATGCAAAGAAGAAAAAGTTGCTGGGGTATTCCAGTATCTCTTTTCTTCTGCCGTCTGGGCTGTTGCCTGAAAAGATTATGCCCTTTTTCTCTAGAGCACTCCAGTATTCGGGGTTAACTTCCCACCTGTGGCGGTGACGTTCAAAAATCTGTTCTTCACCATACAAGGTGTATGCAACAGGGTTCTTGTGAACCCGAACCTCGTGTGCACCTAAACGCATGGTTCCACCTTTGTTGTTTACGCCTCTTTGTTCAGGCATCAAATCGATAACAGGATGCGACGTTTTCGGGTTAATTTCTGTGCTGTTTGCATCCTCAAACCCGCAAACATGACGGGCAAACTCGACAACTGCCAACTGGAAGCCGTAACAAACGCCCAGAAACGGTATGTTGTTTTCACGGGCGTATTGGATGCCTCGGATTTTTCCTTCGGTTCCCCGTGGTCCAAAACCGTATGGAATGAAGATTCCGTCCAGTCCTTCAAGAAGTTTCAGGTTGTTTGGGTCTTTTTCTAGACACTCTGCCTCGATGTAGTCCACTTTTACTTTTGCTTGACATTTAGCGCCAGCATGCTTGAATGCCTCGTTCATGCTTACGTAGCTGTCAACCAAACCAGCATATTTGCCGATTAACGCAATCCTTACCTCATGCTGGGGGTTCTCAAAACAGTCCACAAACTTTTGCCAATCTGTCCACTCTGGGGGCTGTTTGATTATGCCTAAACGTCTGCAAATGTAGTCACCCATACCCTGTTTGTCTAAGTTCAGGGGAACTTTGTATATGGACGGGACATCATATGAACAGAAAACTGCTTCCTCAGGGATTGTGCCAAACAACGCTACTTTTCCAAGGGTTTCGCTGTCTATCATTTCCCTGCATCTTGCCACTATGGTGTCTGGTTGGATACCGATTCTGCGTAACTCGTTGACGCTGTGTTGAAGCGGTTTTGTCTTCATTTCCCCAGTAACATCTAAAATTGGAATCAACGCAAGGTGAACAAACAACGTGTTTTCGTAGCCTTCTTCTAGGCGCATCTGCCTGATTGCTTCCAGAAACGGTAAGCCTTCAATGTCGCCGACTGTTCCACCTAGCTCGGTTAATACGACTTCGGCTTTTGACTGTTCGGCTACGCTGCGGATGCGACTTTTAATTTCGTTTGTTACATGAGGGATAATTTGGACGCATCTTCCTAGGAAGTCGCCGCGTCGTTCTTTGTCGATTACTGTTTGGTATATTTGTCCGGTTGTTACGTTGTTTTCTTTTGGCAGGTTAACGTTGAGAAACCGTTCGTATCCGCCTATGTCTAGGTCGGTTTCGCCGCCGTCTTCTGTTACGAAGACTTCCCCATGGATGTAGGGGTTCATGGTTCCCGCGTCAACGTTGACGTATGGGTCTACTTTGATTACTGTAACATCAAAGCCTCTGGCTTGAAGCATTTTACCGATAGAAGACGTGACTATTCCTTTACCAACTGAAGAAAGCACACCGCCGGTTACAAAAATATACTTGACCATTCAGTAAACCCTCACAATAATAAATCCCTAAACAATGTTTGCCGTTAAAAATACTTTCTACACGTTAATGTATTCTATAAATGGCGGTTAACTGTTCCTAGTTTTCTGTTTTGCTGCGGTTGAGTAGGTCTAACGCAAGGTCACCTGCTTGTTTCATGGTTTTGCCAACTGTAACAAAACCGTGGTTCTTCAAAACAACCCCCGCGTTGTTTCCCAGCCCCTTGGTTACTTCTGTGGCTAACTCGGGGGTGCCTGACTCGTACTCTTTTTCGGTTATTGGCAAATCCAGTTTTTTGGCGTTTGCTACAATTATGTTGCTGTGTCCATGAAAAACAGCGTCTACCTCGTTATTTGCCTTATACAACCTGTAATGCATTATAGACTCTGAGGAAGGTCTCTTTTTTCCTTCAACAATGAACGTGTTGGTTTTTTCGTCATAGCTTTTAACGTAAACAAAACTGTCGTCAGTCAGGTTTTCTTTATCCCGAAGCCCCGAAGCCGTTATTATGAACCCTTCGTTTGACCGAAAACTCAAGTTGCCCGTGTATGTTCCTTCAACCTCGGGAGTTAAACCGTTTTTCTGAAACTTTTCACACCACTGCTTCAGTTCCAAAAGTTTGGCGTCGCTGGGGGTAGCGTCAGAACCGAAAACGGTGTTGAACCTTATTTTTCCTTCCTTCATTGATTACTCACTTTTCAAAGCTTTTTCTGGTAAGCAAACTGTTGCTGCTTTGACGGTTCACAAGCTAAAACTAGTATATAAACCGCAAGAAAACTGGCAAACTACAACCATTTTCTTTTTCTAAAGTACATCAACATCACTGCGCTAACAGCAAGCATCGCAACATACACCATCGGGTAACCCCATGGCGAGTCTAGCTCGGGCATATACTTGAAGTTCATGCCGTAAATTCCAGCAATAAGGGTTAACGGAATAAAAATTGTGGCAATAATCGTTAACACCTTCATTACCTCGTTCATTCGGTTGCTGACGCTTGAAAGGTAAATATCCATCATACTTGAAAGCATGTCACGGAAAGTTTCCAGTGCATCAATAACCTGAATCGTGTGGTCGTAAACGTCCCGAAGGTAGATGGCAATAGATTTGTTGATAAGATGAGACTCCCAACGTTCCAGTTTGCTGATTACCTCCCGTAGCGGCCAAACGGATTTACGCAGATAAATCAGTTCACTTTTCAGGTTGTGAATCTTATGCAAAACTTGTGGCGTCGGATTCTTGACCAGTTCATCTTCTATGTCTTCGATTCGTTCCCCAATTTTTTCTAGCACCATAAAATAGTTGTCAACAATCGCATCCAACAGCGAATACGCAAGATAATCCGCACCCATTTTCCTGACTCGTCCACGGTCGCTTCTTATGCGGTCTCTGATGAGGTCGAAAACGTCGCCTTCATCTTCTTGGAACGAAATAACGTAATTAGAACCCAGAAACAGGCTGACCTGCTCGATTTTTGTTTCATGTTTTTCGTCAACATACTGTAACATTTTTATGATAACAAACAGGTAATCGTCAAAATCCTCCATTTTTGGGCGTTGCTCAGTGTGCATGATGTCTTCCAGAACAAGGGGGTGTATTTTGAGTTGTTTGCCAATCTTTTCGATGGGTTCCAGTTCATGAATTCCATCCACGTTTATCCAAGTGATGGTTGGTTTACCTTTAAGGGGAAAACATTCGTCAACAGAAGTTACCTGTTTTTCTTCAAAATTTTTTTCGTCATAAGTAATGCATGTAACCTTAACTTTTTCGTCCTTCTCTTTCCCAACATACACTGGAGTACCAGGGGGAAGACCAGCCTTTTTTGCAAACCTTTTAGTAAAACGTGGCGTTAAGGCACACCCACAGACACTTTTTCTGGTTGACTATTTATGATTTGTTAAGCCTTGATTGTTAGCTTCTGTTTGGCTCTAGGATTACCTTCAACGATTTTCCTGCCTCGGCAACCAACCTGAAGCCTTCGGCTGCTTCTCGGATGTCCAGTTTATGAGTAACCATGTCTAAGACGTTGATTTTCTTTTGTGACAGAATCTTCAGGGACTCCTCGAGGTCTTTTGGTGCTGCACCGTAGGAAGTCCGTATGGTTGTTTCGTTTTTCCAGAACTGGGTAATCGGTATTGGAATCTTAACAGTGGGATCTGGAACCGCAAAAAACAGTATTGTTCCTCCGCGGTCAACACAATCCAACGCAGTATATGCGGCTTGGGTTGCACCCGTGCAAACTATCACCTTGTCTGCTGCTTTTCCATCGTTTAACTTCTTTAGTTCAGAGGGTAAATCGTCTTTGGCGTTGATTACATCTGTTGCTCCAAACTTTTTTGCCAACTCCAAACGGTCTGGGCTGATGTCCGCAGCAAAGACCCTGCTTGCACCATTGAGTTTTGACAACTGTATATGCAGTATCCCCGCCATTCCACTGCCAATTATCAAAACTGTGTCACCTTTCTGGATATTCGCCAACCTTTGCCCTCTGACTACACATGCAAGGGGTTCAATGAAGGTTCCCTCGTCATAGGACATGTCTGCTGGTAGCTTGTATACTCCCGTTTCTATGTTGATTGCAGGTACCCGTATGTACTGAGAAAAACCGCCCGGATAATAGTTAGTTGTGTGCAACGTTTCACAGGCAGTATGCGCGTCCTTGTTGCAGTAACAGCAACTGTTACATGGAACATGGTGCGAAACAAAAACGCGGTCGCCAACCTTGTATTGGGTAACATTTTTTCCAACCTCATCTATGATTCCGGTTGCTTCATGACCTAAAACACGGGGCGCTTTAGGAAGCCGGTACCACTCTACAACATCGGTTCCGCAGATACCGCTAGCCATAACCTTCAACAAAAACTCGTCAGAACCGATTTCTGGTTTTGGGACATCCTCGATTCTTATGTCCCTGTTGTTATAGTAAACCGCAACAAGCATCAGGGGTCACCACAAAAATTGGGGAAAAAGGGCTATGCCTTTCCCGTTTTTACTTCATCAAAAAGTTGTTGTGCCTCTTTTGGTTTAAGGTTCTCGTGGATTATTCCACGTATACCCCGCATAACCGCAACTGGATACTGGTGCTGCCAAATGTTTCTGCCAAGGTTAACGCCGATAGCTCCACACTGCATACCGTCATAAACGAACTCGAAAACCTCAAGCGCAGTATCCACCTTTGGTCCGCCAGCAATTACAACGGGTACTGGGCAGCCTTCAACAACTTTGGCGAAGTCTTGTTCACAGTAGTATGTTTTAACTACTCTTGCGCCTAGTTCCGCGGCGATTCGGGAACATAACCCCAAGTATCTGGCTGTGCGCATTTCCAGTTCTCTGCCAACAGCGGTAACTGCCATGGTAGGTATGCCGTAGTCTTCACATTGGTTAACAAGGTTTGAAAAACTCTTCAACGTTTGATGTTCATATTTGCCGCCAACATAAATGGACATAGAAACGGCGCTTGCGTTAAGCCGAATAATCTCATTTATCGAGGTCATCTGTTCCTCGTTTGAGAGGTCGTCGCCTACTACGCTGTTGCCTCCGGAAACCCGCATGATTACCGGTTTTTCGATTGCTGGGTCTACACAGTTTCGTAGAACGCCTCGGGTCATCATTATGGCGTCTGCGTATGGTATCAAAGGTTTTATTGTTTCTCCGGGTTTCTCCAGTTTACTGGTTGGTCCCTGGAAATATCCGTGGTCAACAGGTAGAAACAGAGCTTTTCCGTCTCTTTGAATGAGCCTGTTTAATCTGTTTTGGATTCCCCAATCCATCCTTATTCTCCTCCTGCATCTTTTGGTTTTACAATTAAATAGCCTTTCTCTATAAGCCAGTGATGAAACTGCCACGTGGTATACCTGCAATCGGTGCTACAGGTCTTCCTTAGTTTTTCGTATTCCTCGGAACCTGCTTCAAGACGGTTAAGCTTAACCTGAACCGAACACTGCACATCGTTGCAGAACTCCCGCCGTTTATAGTCAACAAAACCTTCTATACTCAAAGTTCATCCACTCAAACAGTTAGCATCCGAGTATCCCAGAAACTACTTTTAAGATTAACCCGACCACGAGCAAAAACCAAACAACACAACAGCATAGTTGTAGTCTAATAGAGGTTCATTGTTGAAAACAGTGTTTTTTTTTGAAAAACAAAAAAGAAGAACTACTTTTTCTTTTTTGCAAGCACATTCTCTAGTATTGGACGTATTTTCTCGTTTTCTGCTTTGATTTTTTCTGGTCCCAATGCTTGGAGTTGTTCGGTCATTTCCTTCATTATGGCCGCAAATTTGACTCCTTCGGCAGCTGAAACGTATTCAACCCTGAAACGTTCCTTGCTTAGCCCAATTTTTTCGAAAATCTTTGCTAGGGCGTTCATGCGTTCTTTCATTTTGTAGTTACCAGAAATATAGTGGCAGTCATACGGCAAATGGCATGCACCGATCAGCACCATTCCTGCGCCTTGCCTGAATGCTTCTAGTACGAAGTCTTTGTCGACTCTGCCTGAGCACATGACCCGTATAGCCCGCATTGTTGGGGGGTACTCGAAACGGCTAGTTCCTGCTAGGTCTGCGCCTGCGTAGCTGCACCAGTTGCACAGGAAACCCAAGATTTTTTCTTCAGCTTTATCCTCCAGCGCCGCCTTGATTTGTGCCTCTATTTGCTCGTCCGTGAAGTGCATCTGGGTAATTGCGTCTGTTGGGCATTCGGCAACGCATGTTCCGCATCCGTGGCACATTGCCGCTGTTACTGTTGCTGCTTTGTTTTTATCTGCCTTTATTGCCCCATATGGACATTTTGAGACACAGATACCGCATGTGCCATTAACGTTCTTGCATTTAGATGGGTCTATCGAGGCGATTATTGGTTCGATTTTCCATGTTGGTTGCGAAAGAACCGTTGCTGCGCGTGCTGCGGCTCCGCTTCCCTGCGAAACGCTGTATGGGATGTCTTTTGGTCCTTGGCATGCACCCGCCAAAAAGATGCCATCCACCGCTGTGTCTAATGGTTTGAGTTTTGGGTGGCTTTCCATGAAGAAACCGTCTGCGCCTCTGGTTATGCTTAGGATTCTTGAGACTTCGTCTGTTCCTTGGCTTGGAACCGCTGCTGTGCTTAAAACAACCAGTTCTGATTCCAGTTCAATGGGGTCACCAAGCGCCATGTCCTCTGCGCGGATAAGCAGGTTCTTTGTTTTGGGGTCTTCGTTGATTTGGGCGACCCTGCCCCTGATGAAGTTGACGCCTAACTCGCGGGCTCGGATGTAAAACTCTTCGTAGCCCTTGAAGTTGGTTCGCATATCTATGTAGAAGATGTAAACGTCCACGTCGTCGCGGTATTTCTCTTTAAGCAAAACCGCGTTCTTCAAAGCATACATGCAGCAGAACCCTGAACAGTAAATGTTCGAGTTCACATCCCGCGAACCAACACACTGAATAAACGAAACCGAATGCGGCTTCTTGCCATCACTGGCGCGGATAATCTTGCCTCCTGTTGGTCCAGCAGCCAGTATCAGGCGCTCAAACTCCATCGCGGTGATAACGTTATCGAACCTGCTGTAGCCGTACTGGGTTTCTTTGTATGGTTTGTAGACATCAAAACCCGTAGAAACAATAATTGTTCCAACCTCAAATTCGATTTCTTCTGGTTTTTGGTCAAAATTAATTGCTTGACGTGCCCCGCAGGCATCTACGCACTTGTAGCATTCGATGCAGTAGTCCCTGTTGATTGTGTAAACCAGCGGCACTGCTTGGTCAAATGGAACAGAAATCGCTTTGCGTACACCAAGATTTTCGTCCCACTCGTTGGGGTACTCGATGGGGCAGGCGTCTCGGCATTCGCCGCAGCCTGTGCAGTCCGCAGCTTTAACATAACGGGGGTTCTTTCTGATTTTTACCTTGAAGTTTCCAACAAACCCCTCAACGCTGATTAAATCCGCAAAAGAGATTATTTCGATGTTTGGGTGACGGGAAACGTCCACCATTTTTGGTCCTTCAATGCAAATCGAGCAGTCCAGTGTCGGGAACGTTTTGTCCAACGCCGCCATGTGACCGCCGATGCTCTCTGTTTTCTCTAAAAGGTAGACCTTGAAGCCCATATTCGCCAAGTCCAAGGCAGAGTTTATTCCCGCGATTCCGCCGCCGATTACCAGTGCCTTGTTTGTTACTGGGACTTCCATTGTTTCCAGTGTTTTGAGTAACCGCGCTTTGGCTACTGCCATTTTCACGATTTCTTTGGCTTTTTCGGTTGCTTGTTTGGGTGTGCTTTGGTGGCACCACGACGCGAACTCACGTATGTTTGCCATCTCAAAAAGGTAGGGGTTCAAGCCTGCGTCTGATACGGTTCTTCTGAAGGTTGGTTCATGCATTCTGGGTGAACAAGCGGCGACTACTACGCGGTTGAGGTTGTAGTCTTTGATTGCTTTTCTGATTTCTTCTTGTCCGGGGTCTGCGCATGTGTAACGGTTGTCCATTGCAACTACGACGTTTGGTAGTGTGCGGGCGTATTCTGTTACCTGTTGTACGTCAACCACGCCTGCGATGTTAAGTCCGCAGTGGCAAACGAATACTCCGATTCGCGGTTCTTTAGAATTCATTTTCCAGTACCTCGGGTAGAACCCTGTTTTTTACTGATTCTTTGCGTTTTTGTCCAGTTTTACTCTGTAACTCTTTACTCACCGCGGTTGTGGACGCAACCTTCTCCAACGCCTTGTTCCACGCGCCAGAATGAACATCTGTGTGGCGTACACCTGTTCGGGTTAACTCGAAGGCGTCTTTTTCTGGGCAAGCGATTTGGCATGCACCACAGTAAACGCAGTGTGTTTCGTTAACCTGTACCTTCTTGTTTTTTGAAACAACCAAAACGTCTGGAATCGGACAAACATCAACGCAGATGTGACAATCTTTTGGACATTTGTCGCTGTTGATTTTCAGGTTTCCAGAAAACGTCTTTTTCACCTGAACCGCGCCTTCAGGAAACTTTGTTTCACATACACCGCAGCACGGGCAAGACTCTTCGTCGATTTCAATAGCGACCTTGCCGTTTTTGTCTGCGGTTACTTTGATGAGGTCAAGCGGACAAGCATCTTTAACGTCCAAGCATTCTTTGCCGACTTTGTTTTGGTCAACAACGATTTCCCGTATTAGTTGCGGGAAACTTTCTTTGTTTACAACTGGGCTTGCTGGTTCCCCGTTAACCATGAGTGTTAAGGCTCCAAACGGGCAGATTGCTTGGCACATGCCACAGTAGTTACATTTTGTTTCGTCGATTGCCACTGTGGGGCGTTCCGCCTTTTTGTCGCCCTTCTTCTGTGGGGTCGGGTTCGATTTTATTGCTTCTAGAAGGCAGATTTGTGTGCATAACCCGCAGCCCCTGCATTTTTGTTTGTTCAACGTAAGAGAGTACCGTTTTGTGTGCAAAATCCTCTCTATGACGAGTTGGTTTGAATCTTCTTTTTTAAGCAGTTTGACGGGCGTCTTTAACCCCACCAAGGTTTAAACTTGAAGTAATGTAAGGAATTTTATCCTTTTGGTTGTTAGGTTCAATGAGTGGTTATAAACGTTGTTGATTGCGTTGTGTTAACTAAAAGCATTTGTTTGTTTTTATAACTGTCTTAGAATATTGGCATGTCTACATTTCATGAAAAACTGCTGCATACACTATTTAAGGTTCTAGTCAAAATGACTTGCCCTTTTAGATTCGTGTTGCTTTAGACTCTTCGGATTCATTTTCACGACATCTCGAAATATTAAGCCGGTACCTAACTTCTGGAACCAACGCTTTACGTGCATGTTTAATGTCAATGATATGTAAGTCGGGGTTTTCATTGATGTTGCAAACAAGGTATATGTGTGTGGCTTTTTTGCGTTCATTCTCTGTAACATATTGGTAACTTAGTTTATTCCATGTTACAATTGAACCTTTAACTTCAATTTTACGGTCGCCACTTTTTATGTCGTAACCCACTCTTTTGTTATGTACTGGGTCTGTGTCTCTGCCTTGTTTTGTTTCGTAATCGATAACAAAATCCATCGCTTTTTGAGCAATAATATCATTTTGTGACATGACTTCAGAATATTTGTGAGAATAACTAAAAAGATTTTCTCAATGATTTTGTTATGTTTCAAGTAATTAATGTACCTTTTTAGTTTGTCACAATCCAATTTTGGTAGTGTTTAAAAACATCCACATTCAAAGCATTGCTGAAGGCGTTTTGTATGGATAGAATAACAATGGCTCATGGTGCAGGCGGAACAATCATGGGCGACCTGATACACAATCACGTGCTAAAATATTTGGGCGGAAGCAACGCCGAAGTTCCCCTTGAAGCCTTAGATGACTCCGCAGTGGTCGACAACATCGTACTAAAATCGGATTCACACGCCGTTAAACCGTTATTCTTTCCAGGCGGAGACATCGGACGCCTAGCCATAGCAGGCACAGTAAACGACATCGCAATGATAGGCGCACAACCAATCGCACTTACATGCGGCATGGTACTTGAAGAAGGGTTACCCGTAGCCGATTTGGACAAGATTCTGCAAAGTATGCAAACCGCATGCAACCAAGCAGGAGTATACATTGTAACGGGGGACACAAAAGTAATCGAAAAAAGCGGTTTCGGAGGCTGCATAATAAACACCTCTGGAATCGGAAAACGAACCCCCGAACTGGAACACAACATTGCAACCGTGAAAAAACACCGCAGTTTTGATGCCCGCTGGCTTTTGGACTCGAACCTTCGGGCAGGCGACAAACTCATAATCTCCGGAACCGTAGGCGACCATGGGATTACCATTTTGTCTGCTCAGGAAGGCTACAACTTTGGAAGCAACATAAAATCGGATGTTGCGCCACTGAACAAGGTTGTTTTACAGTTACTCAGGGTCGGCGGAATCGTCGCAATGAAAGACCCCACAAGAGGCGGTTTAGCTAACTCGTTGAATGAGTGGAACCAAAAATCCAAAGTTGGCATACTTGTGGACGAATCCAAGATTCCCATCCGAGGCGACGTAAAAGCCGCCTGCGAAATGCTTGGTTTAGACCCACTCGAGATAGGCAACGAAGGCAAGGTTCTCATCGGTGTTGTGCCACAGTTGGCAGAAGCCGTATTGGATGCGTTAAAGAAAACCAGCGAAGGCAAAAACGCCCAGATAATCGGCGAAGCAACAACGGAATTCAACGAGGTTGTTCTTGAAACGGTTGTTGGCGGAAAACGAATCCTGGCACCGCCAGTCGGAGATCCGATACCTCGAATATGTTAGTGAACAATTTGCGGTATATTATGTGAATTGAAAACAGTTCTTATAATTAGCCACAAATTATATATTATTTTTTTTATTATTGATAATGTATTTACCTTGTTAATTTGCTCTCAAATTATAGGTGTCTACATGATCAGTGAAGCTGAACTTAAAAAGGAATTTGACAAAGCCGTACATTTATTCATTAAACGAGAAATTGATAGAAGATCGCTGGCAAATAAGCTTGCTCAGGTCAGGACTTTTGATAAAGGTTCAAAATTGGTTATTGAACGAGAAGGAAAACCACCTATTGAACTGATCCCTGAGAAACATGTTTCTGGTGCAGTATTGCGAAATCAATATTCCCAGCTTTCTGATTTTGATATGATTAAAGTTTTTTTTGAGACTCTTGCACAAAAAATGGCTGATCAACAAACAGGATCATTAATTGAAGAGATGACTACACATGCTGGTCATATTGTAAATGCCAAAGGTGATATTCTTGGTGGCTTAATCGAGGCTGCAAAAAAATTGCGTGAAAACGGTTTTGGTCCAGACCTTGTCCTTGTGCTTGATCCAAAATTACAAGAGAAGTTGGCACTGGCGATGATGCTTGACCCTGATAAAGCAGAAGTTCTCAGGAAACTAGTATCTGAGGATTGATACATTTGTCTGTAATTAAAGTTTTAATTTCCGATTTATTAAATGAATTAAATGAGAAAGAATTAGAAATTCCGTTCAGAAGTCTTCTCAGGTCTATTGGTTGCCATACAATATTTGAACGCACGAGACATGGTCCTGGTGAACATGGAAAAGATATTGTTGCGTGCTTGACTCTGAACCAAAAAACGGTCGTTAATGTTTATCAGCTAAAGACTCGAGAAATTAAATTGAACCGATTTAGAACTGAAGTTAGACCAGAACTTGATGCCATGCTTGAAGTTCCTATTAAACATCCATTAATCAATGGAACGGAAAGCTTTTCATATTATCTTGTTTCTGCAGGAGATTTATCACCTGATGCATCAGTGGAATTAGATGGGTTTAATGAACGGAATAAACGAATTGGGCAATCTGAAGTTGTGTTGATTAACAGACCCCTATTGGTAAATCTGTTTTATGATGATCTGTATCACTTTCTATATTTACTTCACATTTTCAAGATAATCTGGCGAGGCTCTGGCTAGACATAAAAGCTGGTGAATATGATAGAAATGATTGGTTTACTTTAATTGACCAGATTTTAGTTGACTCATCTCAAAAAGGGCTGATCTTTTTTGCGTTGTGTACCTCATTCATTTCGTCTCAGGCAATTTCTCACGATAACTTCTTAGTTGCATTTGATATATTCAGGATTGCATTGGTGAAACTGTGGGAAGTTGTTCGACAATTGAATGATACTATGCTTAAAATTTTTGATCAATTACATGAAGAGTATGTTAACCTAATTACGATGTACCTGGAAACACATGAAGAATTGTTAATGAACGATTTTGGACTTTATGATGTAACAAACGGAGCTATTGAGAGTATATTATATCCTATACGTTCTTTAACCGTTCTTGGCGTTATATCTTATTTGGCGTGTTATAATGGATATGTTGGAAACGTTGATAAAGAAAAAGAACTTGTAACTGTAATCGAAAATATTATTGCAAAAAATCCTGGGCTCATCACACCTGTTTCTGATTCTTTAAGGAAGGATCTTGCACTTAGTATTAGAGAACTTGTAAAAAACGAAAAAGTGGATGTTGCTAAAAAACTCATTTCAAGAGTGCTTCAAAACTTATACCAGAGATTCACACTCAGCGGTTGGTGGCCAAGCACATCCCAGACTGTGGAGAGTCTCATTGAGGATACATTTCATTTTAAAGGAGAAGACACTGAACAACCTGTTTCTTTTCTGATTCCAACTCTTTTTCGTTTCTGTTGTAAATTAGGGTTCAAGGATATTTATGATAAATTTATGCCATTATTCGATGATTTTGTCCTACGCGAATTTATTCCGTCTGATGATGATTTTGTTGCTGAATCAATGCTCATCAACGGTGTAATGAATCATGGTACTACTATTGATAGAGATTATCCAGAAACTTTTGTAGAGTTTTGTAATCAAGAATCGCAATTTGAACCAAAGCTGTATAGTCCGATTAGGCGTAATCGTAAATATATTCTTCAATTAATATCAGATGTTCATTCACATTATGTATTTCCTGAAGTCTATCTTGATTTTTAACTCTGATGAGTTGATTCATAATTCAAGTTGAGTTTTCCCAGATTGTACGTGATTATTAGAAATGTATCTTTTTATAAACCGCGGTACCCTATTTCCTGAGTTTTATTGTTGGGTACACCTGTTTAATGTAGGTTTTTTTATACAAAAATATGTCAAAACATTTGGGCAAACAACGTTTTCGTGATGTTCACTGATGCGATAAACTATATCTTAAACTATCGCTCCATAACATATATGCCGAGTTGGGGAGCACGCTCGGGTATTGCATTGAAGCACCAGAGCATACGGGTCAAAACAGCTGACGGCTGGTATGCGCCAAAAACTTTGCTTCAAAGGGCTGGTCAATACCTAAAGTGCAATGCGCTAGGCATCGAGTGCGTCCATCAAAAAGGCTGAAGATAAACGCACGCCAAAAAAGATGACCTATACGGGCCTAACATGCGCCAAGGGCTTAGACTCAACTCGGCGTTTCTATTTTATGCAACCTTTCTTCTGCGAACCTGTTTCTTTTTCCTTGTGTACCCTGCTTTTCACGTCTTCCCATGTGAACACTTCAAAACAGATCAGGGTCTCGGTTTTACGTATATGCGGGGACGTTCGCAGGTCCATGATTCTTTGGTCTACCTCTTTGATTTCGCCGTTTAGTATGCAGATGAAATCGTACGGTCCATGAACAAAGTCTGTGCGTTCAACTTTAGAGTCTAAAATCATGCCCTTTTCTAGGATTTCTTCGCAGAATGCCTTCTCTTTTCCGGGGCGCAGTTCAACTAATACGTATGCACGAATAGTTTGAGAACTCACAGTTATACTATGGGTTATAACCCTTAAATTTTTTCCGCATGTACAGGTTCTTCAGTTTTTACCAGTTATTCTTTGCTAAGTGGGCTCCTAAACCAAGGCATAAAATACCAACAACTGCCATCAACAACCCAACCACGCCGTCACCGTTAAGTCCCTTCAATGCCAAGCCGATGCCAGATGCAGTCATCATAAAACCAAAAAGAAATAAAACTAGAATAGTTCGTATCATGTTTTTCGTTTTTTGTTCCATACATAATAGTTTATGTTTTGGCTTATTATTTTTACTCAGTTAATTACGTATTCTAGCATGTTTTATTGAAGCCCCAATCGGAAACGGTTCACAATGTCCAAGATTTCTTATATTATGAAGTTCCACCCTGAACTGTGTCCATGCCAGAAGAACTCGTGCAGTTCTCCTAGGCTTCGGAACCCGAAATTGTTTCTGATGGACTTGCATAACTCGTTAAAGTCGATGTAGTTTTCGGCTGTTTTAACGTTCAATTCGATTAGCTGCCAGTCAACAACGTGGGTCAGAAAATCTTCTATCCCGTTTACAACGTTTTCGTGGAATATCGTGTACTCTTTGTTGTTTACTGCCGCAAGCAACTGCGAAACAATACAGGGTTCAAAACCTTTAAGGTCAAGAACCCGTTGCAGCCGCGTTTTGAACTCACCTACTCCCAAGAACAGGTCAAACAGTTTCAGTTTTACCTCGTTGAAGTCGTTTTCTTTAACAATCGTCTCAGCGGTTTCTTGAGAAACACTTTTTGGCAAAAACAAGGCGCTTAACAGCAACGCCTTGAACTCGTCGGCGGTCATGTCTACCAGTTCCGTTGTTAGTTTTGGTTTGAGTTTTGCTGATCGGATATCATGCCAGATGACGTCTGGGTAATGGTACTCTGTTTTTCTGAATTCTTCAAGAACCTCGTTAACGTTCAAAACATTTCTCCCCTAATTGTTTAAACACCAAGAATGAACCCCATAAAACTCTGCTTCAAGGAATATAAGCTTAAAGTTTGGTCACACGGTGCGCTGCCCAAATCCTGCAAGTGCCCTCGTTAGAGACCATGCACGCGCCTTTAGGCGATTCGGGAACACAACTTTTCATGTAACTGGGGCATTCGGGCGCCTTTAACTTCCCAATCATAACAAGGTGACACAAGCAACCCTTCAGGATGTCTTTTGACTCTTCGATATGCACGTTATACTTTTTACGGGCATCAAAACTGGCAAATTTCTCTTTCAAAGCCAGTGCAGACTTTTGCATCGTTCCCAACCCACGCCAGTTGCCATCAACAACATCAAATGCCTCTTTGACCACCTGCTGCGCCTTAATGTTGCCCTCGTATGTTACGGCTCGGGTGTATTCGTTTTCCAGTTTTGCTTTGCCCTTTTTGAGTTGTTGCAGTAACATGTCTACCGCAAACAGGATATCCAAAGGCTCAAACCCAGCAACGACAACGGGCATCCCATATTTTTGGGGGAACACCTCATACGATTTCAAACCCGTAACCGTGCAAACATGACCCGCAGCAACAAAGCCGTCAATTTGCAGGTCTTCAAAACCTAATAGAATCTCCATCGCTGGCGGAATCAGGCGATGCGAAACAAGAAAACTGAAATTCTTGGGCGGGTTACCCAAAACCTCAACCGCCGTGGTCGGAGACGTAGTTTCAAAACCAACAGCAAAGAACACGAACTCTTTTTCAGGCGTTTTACGTGCCATCTCCAGTGCATCCCGTAAACTGTAAACTATCCGTACATCTGCGCCTTCGGCTTTGGTTTGCTGCAACGAAGTTGTTGAGCCTGGTACCCGAACTAGGTCACCAAACGTGGTAACGGTTACGCCCCGTTTCGCTAGTTCGATGGCTTCGTCGATTTCAGCGGCGGGAAGAATACAAACTGGGCACCCTGGACCAGCAATAACATCCACCGTGTCAGGCAGAAGTGAACGTAAACCAAAATGTGTAACTGTCCACTCGTGTGTTCCGCAGACGTGACATAACTTTACCTTATTGTCTGGGGCAACTGTTTTGATGTGTTCTGAAACCTTCTTTGCCAGTTCGGGGTCGCGGAACTTGGCAGAGTCATTTATTGTCATTGTCTGGTTCTCGCTGTTTGAGTAATCGTATGCTTTCTATTATGCAGTCTTTTCCTGCAACAATTTTTGCGGATTCGCCACATTTAGGGCAACGCAGAGTCGGAACAGGAATATGATATGCTGGGTCATCCTTGATTGGTATCTTGCCTTTGTAACCACAGTTTGGGCACTCGATTACGCCGCCTTGTTGTTTGATTACCAGTTTAGAGCCCTTCAGGATTTCGTTTTCTTGTGTTAACAGATTGTAAGAAAACCGTATCTGGTCAACACCAAGAAACGTCAACTTCCCAATCAAAAGGTGCACCTCGGCGACTTTTTTTGCGTTGTGCCTTTTTGCTTCTTCAAGCACGTTTTCAACGATTTGTGTCGCCATGGTAAGCTCATGCAACGCTTGTTACCTCTAAAATCATAGTTCTAGTGCCTTTATCAGTTCGTCAATCCCATCCCCCGTCAGGGCATCGGTTACGGTTACTTTTATGTCGGGTTTAATCGCCTTAGCCTGATTCGCAAGCTGGTTGGGGTCAATTTGCATGATGTGAGCTAAATCTTTCTTGTTGATAACCAATACGTCGGCGTTCATGAACGTGAACGGGTGCTTGAGTATCATGTATGGTCCTTCTGTGACGCTTACAACTACGACCCGTTTGTCTG
>JBAZEV010000031.1:0-22641 GCA_041653695.1 Bathyarchaeia archaeon | reverse complement strand
GACCTTCTTGTTGGACTCCAGCTTGAAATAATGCAACACAAACGGGTACTCGCCATCATTGGACGAGACGCAACTGAAACGCTGGTCATCACTTTCCCAGAGTTTCTCATAATCAGATGCCAAGAACTCGGTCCACTCGGACTCGTTTGGGGGTAACTCTGAACCTGAACACGCAAAATATGCCCGATGACTGGAAGACGCTGCACCTAAGCCGACGTAGTTGTAGACTGTTTCGTTGGGTTTTGTGCGTTTCTCGCGGATAACACGGTTTACTTCTTCTCTTAGTTTATCGCGGACCTGTCTGGTGGCAATGCTTGGTTTGTCAACAACCAAGATTTTAACCCGCAAGTAACAGACTCTTCGCCGCTGTTTTGCCGATAAACCAAGTTTCTGGTCTTCGCTGCGGTCCAGACCAACGGTTATTTGTCCGTCAACATTTTTAAGAAGCTCCCTATCCACCCACTCAGGCGTAACTGAGATTTGTGCCAACGAGCCGTCGTCGTTTACAACTTGGATGTTCTTGTCCAGCAAACGAACCAACGTTACGGTTGGGTCTTCCAGTTGTGGCATCAGCAAACCAGCCTCCTGCATGTTGCTCGGCGAAACATGAGTTGACCCCGAAAACTGTAACCCTCCACTGGACCAACTTCATAGTCTGCTCCTTTGTGTCGCAGTTTGTAGTGATTGCGGATGGGCGCAAACGTGTGAACAACAACGTAGTCGTTAACAACGTAGCCGTGCTCCAGCACGATTTCGTCGGTTCGGGCAGGCGCAACCAAGGCGTTGATTGTTATGCCTTCACCGTAGTTGGTTGTCTGCATGTTTTCTGTTACGGGATAAACGGTTACCTCCTCACCGTTGCTGCGCAGTATACGGGTAAACGGGGTAATCGGCGGATGATAATTCAGGAACAATAAACCCAACCACGAAACGGTTACGGTTGACTGCTTGTTCTCCACGGGCGTGTAATCGTTGAATCGGGTTCCCCAAAACATGAACTCCTCGGCATGGCTGCTTATCACGTTGAAGCTGTACTCCAGAGCAGACTTGTCGTAACTGTTCCGTATCTGCCAAACAATTCCAGCAGTAACCGCATCATAGTAGTCGCTGTCCGCCTTCTTCGCAACAACATCCACGTAGCCTGACCAGCACACCTCTGGACTATACGCAGGGTAGTCAGCGCTTGGTCCGATGCCGTTAATGTAATCATATACCTTTTTGACCGTGAAACTTGTGCCCTCGTAACAGTAAAGCCCATACAAGGCGTAACCGAAATCGTCGTCATACACAACATCAGACGATTCAACCCTGTGCCACTCCCCGTCACCTGTTGGAAGCGGAGAAAAACGGCTGTAAAGGCTCTCAAACCCTTTCCTGTAAAAATCAAGGACATCTGCAAGCATCGTTTGGAACTGGATGTTGCCTGTTTGGTTGTATAACAATTTGAGGGCAACCAAACCGTAAAGGTCGATAACATGCATCTCGGGCAGCCACTCATCGGCAATGGTTACTGCCTGAGCAAAACCCCCATAATATTGGTCGTGTACACCCAGAACGCTTGGCTGGTGTTGCATGGTGTACAAAAAAACTTCACCCGCCAAAGTTGCAGCATCCAGATATGTAGAATCTCCCGTTAAACCGTGGGCTTTGAGTAACGCTGGAACAGCCCGCATCGCATCAATACTGTAGTAACTGGTGCTTTCGTCCTTGCTTTGAAAACCGCCATACGCCAGTTTTTGGTCATCAACGCATTGAATGGATAAAATGTAATCTGCAAGTTCCACAATTTTGGTTAATATAACCGTTTTTTCTTCGGTATACTGCGGACTCTGATATGCCTCTGCCAGAAAATCGATTGCGTGAGCTGCTGGAGCTGGACCTTGTCCCCATTGGGTGTCTACGCCTGTTTCGGGGTTAACGTAGAAGTATGGTGCATAGTCCATTACAAAACTGAAATACTGCTGCGGAACCATTCCCATATTCTAGGCTCTCCTCAGGTTTGACCCACGCAGCTTTGCCAGCAACCGCTCCAACTCTGCCTGAAGCACCGTTAACGGCGGAGCATTACCCAACACGTTCACGTTTTGGTCTCCAACAGAGAAGCTCAAACCAACCGCTGAGCCGCCAGTCAAATAGCAGATTGCATAAACCGCGGAAAGAACGGTTATTGCCTCTTTTTGTGCATCTGTGCAGTTGCTGCTGTCGATGGGGGTGTCGGTTTCCAGCTCCAAGGTGACTTGGGCACGTTTTATCATCTTAGCGATTTTGTTGTCTGGGATTTCTTGTTCTGTTATGTTTATTACGTCCCGAACATCGTCAGTTGATATGGATGCCAACTCTTAGTCACCGAACTATACTACGTGAATAAACTTGATTTAAGGTTAGTTCACGAAAATAACCATGTAAAAGACATTATTTCAAAAACAAGCCTTTAAAAAAAGAGATTACTTTTAACCGTCTCTGAAACAACCACTCAAAAACAAACAAAACAGTAATCCCTGATTATTCAAACAGAAGATTTTCCGTCCAACTTAAATGTTAAATTGCCCTTCAGAATACAGCAAGGATAGTTATGTTCTACGAACAATACCAAAAGGCAACCAAAGAAAAAGGCAGCTGTATAAACATCAACCTAGATCCAGCGTTGCCAAACCAGCGGTCAGAAAACGTAGTTCCAGAACGTTACACCAACAAAGAAGACCGCCAAATTCTGCTGGACTTCTCGTTAGACATTATCGAACAGGTCAGCGACTACTGCTGCTCCATTAAACCAAACACACAGTACTACCTTGGACACATGGATGTACTCAAAACAATCACAAAAAAGACCCACGAAGCAGGTATGCTTGCGATTTTGGACCATAAACTCAGCGACATCGGCTCCACTAACGGGGCAGCATTGTATTGGATTAAAGAACTGGGTTTTGATGCTTTCACGTTTTCTCCGTTCGCGGGCAACACACAAAAAACTGTGGAAAAAGCCCACGAAGACAACCTGGGCGTAATCGTTTTAACGTTGATGTCCAACCCCGAAGCAGAACAACTGATGGTAAACACCACAGTAAACGGGGAACCATACTTTTTGCACACCGCCAAAACCGTGAAAGAAGCAGGAGCCGACGGCTGCGTTGTTGGTTTGACCTGTTTTGTTAAAGACGAATACATCAAAAACATCCAAGCCACAGTCGGGGACCGCGTGGTGTTTTTGTTGCAGGGTATTGGTCCGCAGGGTGGCTCTGCCAACAAGGTAAGGTATGTCCGTAACCCGTTGGTTAGTTTGGGTCGGGCGGTTATCTACGCTGATGACCCAAAAGATGCGGTTGAGAAGTATCATCAAATCTTCAAAAAATACACCAGACGTTAGATTACGTCCATGTATTTTTCGCCTTTCTGCGTAATACCATAGACGCCCCTGTTGACCCGCGTTATGTACTCTTTTTTGAGCAAATACCGCAAACGATTATCAAACCTTGTCCGGGTCGCCAAACTGTGGCATGTTGTTAAAACCTTTTTCTCCAACGCAGTCCAGTTAATATCTCCCCGTTTAAGTGCGCAGAGTATAACCTTGTCCAGCGTGTCCTGTTCTTCTCTTCGGCGGCTCATCTTAGTTTCCCACCCACGTGTAAGGTTGCGATATATTCAACACAAGTTTGCCGTTTTCGTCCAGCCACAACTCCGGAAGCCTCACCTTGTAGGCAAATCTGGTTGTTAACCCGAAGGTTACTGTGCATGTTTCATGTTCAACTGCCCCAAGGTAGGCGTCTACACCAAACGTTTTTGGTATATTCAGCTTCTTCAACAGGGCATCAACCTGTTTTTGGACCGTAACAGTTTTCTGAAGCGCAGAGTCAACGCCAAAACTTTTCGTTATGCCCAACTTTTTGAACAACGCATCCGTTGTCCACGTTTTTGTGTATGTTTGCTGTGCTGATTCTGGTCCAATAAGTGTGTCTGCAACAACAACGCAGTCAACGTAAACCGTGGTGTTAACGTTGCCGTACTCTGTTAACCCAACTCGGATGCTGTCGGGGTCTGAAAAACCGCTGGTGTCTATGTTTGTTTCTCCAACCAGTTCTGCGCCGTCAACATAGAGCCTCATAACACCTTCTGAGGCATGTTTTACGAACTCGAACTCGATACAGTACCACGTATTAGTGTTCACGGTCATGTACCCATCGTACCAGCCTGAACGGTAATATGAAATCTTGTCTGATTGAACAGAAACCGTTGTAACAATATTCGAGTTTCCAACTACCCTTAGGGGTCTGCTGAAACTTATTGTGTTTAAGTTTATCCATCTGCTGTAGAACCTAACAAAAAGCGTTGATTGTGCACCAAAATTCTTGTAAACATAACTGTTTGCGGTTCCGGTAGCAGAAAAAGCGTAAGACCCACAATGTTTAACCACAGACTGAACCGAAGGCGAACCAACTGTTCCAGACCACGCGGTGAAGTCTCCGCTTTCAAAGCCGTCACTGAAAAACTCGGTGAAATACCTGAAAAGCAGTTCACGCTGTTTACCCGTTAACTTGGGCGCTAAAACCTTGTGTGCGTATTCGCTCATGGCTTCGCTGTTTTCCAGAAACCTTGGTGGAACCCGCCAACTTTTTTCGTCAAAAGCTGTTTTGCAGCCTGGACAAGAACCTTTGCCTGCTTCAACGTATGTGCCACAGTTTGGGCAGCAGTACTCCCACCTGGGGAACATGTCCAGTACCTGTTTTGGAAGCTTAATCATCAAATATGTCCCCGTTTTCGTTTAAATGCAAAACCTGTTTGCCCTTAACACCCAAAACGTAAACAGTCTTTTCGTGGTCAACAACACCGTTTCCTGAATGCAAACAAACAGTGTTAGTTCGGTACGCCACTAACTCATCGTTAGGCTCCAACGTCACCACAATCGGCTGGTTCACCGTCGGATTTACCACAAGTTTTTCGGTTTCCAGTATCTTCTGGGCAAGCTCCACAGAAAACGGGTAATACCCAAAACGTACCAGCCTGTGTTGGTCTACCTGTGAGAACCTGTTTTCTTTTCCCGTTGTTGGGTCAAACTGAGGCAACGCAGAACCGTCGGTGTACTCGGCTATCCAAAAATAAACAAGGGGACGGTAACCAAGCAACCCTTTTTGTTCCTCCTAGATTTCGTTGTACTTGAAACTAAGAGTCTCGTCAGCCTGCTCGCCTTGTACTGCATCAGGTGCCACTTTGCACTGCAGAACAACAGCTTTTGTTTTTCCTGCACCTGTATGGTCGGTTGAATCAATCAATGCAGGCGAGCCCTCTGTGTCGTTACCAACAGCTACTGTCGGGGTTGATTGACCGTTATAGTAACCATGCCCATCCGTTTCATCTTCGATGTTGTCGCCTGAATCCGCCTCTGTCCCCGTTGCTAGGTCATACTCCGAAGGCATTAGACAACCGTGGTCACCAGAGTCCCTGTTTCCGCGACGTAACTCGCCGCCTGTTCCAAAACTCCAGCCGATTGTACCATCAGAATAAAAACACACATTGTTAACCTGCGTAAAAGTTCCACTCAGGTCCAAGCAGACGTGAATCCAGTAACTGTACTTGAAACCGCTCGCAGGTATAGGAATCGGATACGAGGTATCCGCGGGCGCAAACTGGTCTTTTGTCTGCAAACGGGTACTTGATGTCACGTTGTTATAGGTTCCAGGTGTTCCATCTTCGCCGCCAACAGCCTGCTGAACGTTTACTGTTGCAACCATTTTTTCTGTTTTCCTCCAAACATTTCACTCAAGATTTTCTGAAATTTGCTCAATGAAATTAGCCGAGTCCCGTGTAACCGTGATTGTTTTTGTTACCTCACCGTTGCTGACCCGAATCTGCGTAATGTAACCAGCACTGTTATGTGTAACAACGATACTTTGGCAACTCCGTATCCCGTGAACCGCATCATGGATTGCCTTGTAGGCTTCTGTGTAGTTACCCCAGTTAATTTCACTCAAAGTTTTTCACCAAAAAAGGGGGAAGTTAGAATGGCAATCAAACAAATTGTTACCAACCTGTTCCTTTTGCCACTGCTTTACTGCGTAAAACTCCAAGACCAACACGTTCAGAAGCAGAGATACCATACCTGTCCTGCTTGGGATTCTCGAAAGGTTCGGTTATGATGTCTCTTCTTAGAAGCATCACCGCGGCTACGTCTGTGTCAATGCAGTAAACCGTTCCAGCAGATACCTTGGTGCTGACAACAATCTTCATGCCAAGGTAGGTTTCACCTAAAATACCTCGGCGAATATCAGCCATGCCACCAAAATAGAAGCTGTGAATAAACTGGTCCTGCTGCCAAAGATCCGCAAGCTGAGCAGGGTTAATCACCAAAACCTTCGCGTTGAAGTTTTCAGCTTTTATGCGGTTCCAAAAACCAACAAGACCCGCCCAATCCAAAGTGCCGCCACCGTTGTATGCGCTTCCACCCGCAAGGTCTGCAGCGTCGATGTTGTCGTAGAGTTCCAGGATTTTTTCTGTTTCAAGCTCGGCGATGGCTCGTCCAACCTCGGCGGTTTGACGTTCCATTACACCCCACGAAGCGTCCTCAAAGAACTTCTTAGAATACTCTGCACCTGCTTTGATTTCCATGTCCGCTTTGATGTCCACTGTGTCATACTTTTCTTGGGTAATCCAAACCTCTGAAAGCTCCGCGGTTCTGTGTGCTTTTCCCAGCTTTGCCTTCGGGAAACGCACCAACGTTTCAGTGGTTGGTAGTACCCAGATGACTTCCCGTCCGATTAATGCGGGTTGGGCTGCGTCTACAACTACGTCATGCATTTTTCCCAACGCGTTTGCGGTGTCGCTGAGGATGGCTTCGCGCATTACTGCGTTAACCATCAGGTTAGATTTGGCGCGTTCCAAAAGTTCAGGCAAGATTGGTTTGTATTCGGGGTCTTTGGTTATGGCTTCAAAAAGTTTCGGCATACATTGTTCCTCCCTTACTTGTTAACGTGGACCAATCCAGTGTCACCATCTGCAAACGTTTGCAGGGCAACACCAACGGTTCTTGCAATTCGGTCTGGGACCTCTGCGCCGTCGTAGGTGCCTGCGCCGTCTGCTACTGGGATTGCTAAGGCGTCTGAGTCTGTTTGGATTGCCTCGCCCCTGTTGATTGCCGCTCCAGCAGTTACTTTAACCACTCCGCTGATGCAGACCGAACAAACTTCTCCAGATTCAACAGAGGTCAACGACACACCAAGCGCGTACTGAGTCGCCGCAGTGCATTTACTTACGGTCATGTCTGCGCTCAGGTAAACTAGGTCACCTTTTGTTATGGCAGATGCGGCTTCGAAACTAAGAACGGTTCCGTCGGTTATCATTTCTCCAACTTCTGCGTCTGGCCATAGGTCAGTCACGTGTTATTCCTCCAGTTTTGTTGCGGTTTGGCAAGTTCATCCTTGCTTACTCCCGGTCAGTTGTGTTGACTGTGAACTAAGCCTGTGCCGTATCTGTCGCACAAGCAGTTGAGGTCCAAGGCTCCATGCTCTTACTATCCAATCTTCGGGTAACATGTTCAGGACCTCCTGTTTTGGTATCAAATCTGAAGCCAACGGCTCAGAGGAATCGATAATTGCTTCACCCAACGGTTTAGGCGCCTCTGGTCTGGCAGGTTGAATCGGAGGCTGCTCAGATACACGTGTGTATTGCGGGTGCCTGCTTAGCCACTCGTTTACTGTTTGTTTTGTCCAGCCGTTTTGTTTCATGAAAAACAGCGCCAACGGCTGGGGGTTTTCTGGGTTTTCTTGCAGTAAACCGTAAACTGCCTGTACTCCGTTTGTTTGGTCAATCCAAACTGTGGAAAAATGTTCTTCCATAAACTTTGAGGGGTCGTTTATCTGGTGCAGGATGAACTCTGCGGTTGCCTGTTCCTTTGTTATTTTTAGGTTGTTGATTATTGCTTCCCAAAGCTCAACTGTTGTTTTTGGGTCGCCTGGCTGGTAATCCTTCAACAGCGACAAACCCGTGAACTTGATTCCCCGTGGCGCGTGCCCGTTATGTTTTTCTAGTGTTTGCCACTCAAATTCCACGCTGCAATGCTTGATTGTTCCCTCTTCTATCTGGTTTGCGATGTTTTTGTCGTCAAGTTGGGCAACGTATTCGATTGCGTCGTCCTCGTATTCTGCGCCTAGCACCCTGCCGTTTATTGGCGTTTGGTGGTCAAGAACCAAAGGTGCACCAGCTAATGTGTGGGCACTTTTTTCTAGTTCCTCTTTGAGGTATTCTCGTATTTGTGGCCACTCTTGGGGGTGGACTGTTCGGATGGGGTGTAACGCTTTTCCCCGAATCAGGTTTCCTGTTTGGGGAATGTTTTTTATTGTTCCCGTCCAACTGAACGATTCTTCACCCTTTTTCTGGTGCTCCTCAAACCATTCCTGAGCTTTTTGTATGGTCCAGCCTTTTTCTTTACTGAAAATGTAACTTATTACTTGGGTTGTTTGGCTGTTTTTGGGGTTTCCAGTTATCGCTTTGATTCCCTCTTCTTGGTTCAGGGTTACTGTTTTGACTGTTTTTGGGTCAAAATCTTCAGGGTTTTTGTGTCCTGAATGAATATGTGTTTGAGTTTGTTCCCACGGCAACTTTGGCACACCAAACAGTCATTGGGTTCTGTTTTGTTAAAAGGTGGAATCAGCGTCTTTGCTAGGTTAACTGTTAGGCTATGTTTGGTTATTGTTGTTTTATTTTCAGCTACCTCTCTGTGGGGTGTTGGTGTTTGTTGGTTGCGCAGGTTTTTTAGCGTTTTTTGTTGTTTGTTTTGTTATGGTAAAGATTCAAAAACGGCTGGTAAAGAAAAGTTACTACGGCAAGGCAGAGTACAAGTATCCGGTGTACTCGTTGACGATTCCTAAGGAGTACCATAAGCTCTTAGAAGCGTTTTTGGATGAAGAACTTGACGCAAACGTTGAACATAAAACTGATTGTTTAACGATTACCTTGAAGCCAAGCAAATAAGCCGTTTTCTTGATTTGGTTTGTGAATCATTTTTTTGGGTTCATAACTGATTTATTTCGAATACAACTAAGAATTATACTAGGAATGGTTTTTTTGATTTCTAAAAATAATGATAACAAAGGTCTTGCTGATCTCCTTTATTGTTTTGGCAGTTTAGGGCATAAAACTGGTGTGCTGTTTAAGGAGTTGGCTGACAAGAGTACTGTTCACGAGATACGTGACAATTTGATGAAGCTATCAATAGAAAATGAAGAAAACTCCAACGAGCTTTTCCAGTTAAGTAACAGCTTCGGTGGCTCTAAGCTTAAAGAAAAAAACTGTAAGCAACGTTTGCGTTCCGTGTGTGAACTTACCGCGTCCTCGCTTGAGTACACCCATTCAAAATCTGAGCTTTCAGCAAAGGAACTTCTTGATATTTTGACGTCACTGGAAAGTACTGGCGGTGCTATGCATTATTTGTACAATCAGGCTGAAACCTTTCTTTACATGTCCCCAGATATCAGTAAACAGTTTGGTGTTGAACTAGAAAAAATTGATTCACATCTGGACCTTGCCAACAAAGTTGAAGAACACATCACACTTATCGAAGAAATCAAGGCTGTACTCTCGGAGAAACTGGAGCAAATCGACAAAGCAAATGACCCCGTTTTCAAGTATCAGCGACCTGATGCTTGGTTTCATCCACTGGCATCCGAGTAATAACTATTAGAACTGGTTTATGCCAAACAGTTCGTCTGCTGTTTTCTTTTTCCTTTCGTCTGGTGATTCCGCTGGGTAACCAAACGTTATCAGGGCAACAATTTTCCAGTCTTTGGGGATTTTGAGCAGTTCCTTTGTTTTATTCTCGTTAAAGCTTCCTATCCAGCATGAGCCTACGCCTATGCTCCACGCTACGATGACCATGTTTTGCATGGCTATGGAAGCGTCGACTTCTGCCCATTTTCCTGTAAGCAACGCCTTGGTGTGTGCGCATCCAACAAGGATAACTGGGGCGTTTTCTATGAATCGGCTAAACATCCCTTTCATCTGTTTTTTGAGTTCAGTGTCTGTTACAACAACAAATCGGTATGGTTGCCTGTTAACTGCCGAGGGCGATTGCCTGCCTGCTTCCAGTATCTGGTCTAGGACCTGTTGGGGTAACTGTTTGTCTTCGTAGCTTCGGATGCTTCTTCGGGTTATTATAACATCAAACGTGGACAAGAAAGAAACCTCTAGTAACGTTTCGTTTGGTGCTGTAAATCTTTTCTGTTGTTGCGTATCGTTGCTGCTAAAAGTTTACTTTCTGGTTCTACGATAAGTTTCAAATAATATCTAAGCAACAGTGTTGGTAGGTCGTTGATTTTTTGAGGAAAACTGTTGGACGTGGCAAACTAAAGTTTGTTGAACTGCTAAGCGTCATTCTGGTTTTACTCATGCTTTGCCCAATAGTCTTTGCCCAAACAAATCATGCCTTTACGCCGCAGGACCGTTTCAGTTTTCCTGATGGCAGTTCAATGAGTTTTTCTGCTGATGGGTACTACGATTCGGCAACGTTTATTGATGACAAGTGGACGTTTGTTAACTTGGTTGCAAATGCTTCTGCATCGTATTCAGCTTTGAACGTAACCGTTTCCGGTAGCGGCGCGGATTTCACGGTATTGTATTCTAGGCGGTTTAACACCACTTTGAATGGAGTTATTTTAAGGTACACCGTCAACGGCAGCTCAGGTGAGCAGGTTTTTGATTTTGGTTTCAAGTCCAAGGATGGTTCGTGGACTGTTTCTTTTAACCAAAATTTGGTTGCTCAGGCTGATGGTTGGATGGTTTCTGATGTTTCCAAGATAACCGTGACCGGTGCCACGAGTAATGTTACGTTGATGTATTTTAGTTACACCGACCTTTTTCAAGACGACTCCAACAAACCGTTTATTGAGCGCCACTCTGTGGTTATCGGCTCCTCGGTGGCTCTGAGTGTTACGGTGTTTGTGGCGTTGACTATCAAGCTAAGAACCCGAACCCCAAAGAAGGAGACCAACAGCAAATGGTAGCTGAGAACCTTAGCACGATAACGATTCTGGCATATTTTGTTGTTATCGTGGCAGGGATATACCTTGTTTTGCGGTTCACAAAATCCAAAAACAGTAACGTGAGCAACCTGCGGCTTTTCATCCAAATCGTGGCGGTTGCCGTAATCTTCATGGGCGTATTCGCCGGTCCGTTCAACGACCCTAGGTGGTTGCCCCTGAGCACCGTGCCCCGTGACCGCCTTGTTGCTGAGCCGTTGCTTGGTAACCAGTTTCCTGATGGGTTGTCGGTTCCGGTTCTCGCATGTTATTACCCGCATGGGCGAACCGTAACGTGCCCGATTTGGCAGCTTCAAGCCTACATTTTTCCGTTCTGGGAAACAGGAATCGGGTACGACGTTTTCTATTCAACTGGTGGGTTGGAAAAACTTGCAGTCGTGGTCGGGTTGGTTGTTGCCATGTCCATAGTTTTTGGGCGGGCTTTTTGCGGTTGGTTGTGCCCGTTTGGGTTATACATGGACCTTATAACGCGTGTTCGTGCCCGTTTTGGGAAAAACCACATGAACTTTTCTGATAACCAAAACAAGAAGCTTGGGCAACTGCGGTATATCATCATCGCGGCGTTTCTGGTTTTCAGCATTGTCCTTAGTTCGCATGCCATTTTTGGCACCGAACTCATACCTGGTACCATTCCGGGTGGTCCGCAGGGAACCGAGGCTGGAATCGTTGGTTATATCAATGAGCCGTTTTGTTTAATCTGTCCGATGCGTCCGCTTTCGCTGCTGGTTGAGTGTGCCGTTGGTGTGATGAGTTTTTCGTATATTTCTCAGATTACTTATGGTCCGTTTGCGGTTATGGGGCACTATGTTACGTCGTTGAATGTTGCTGTGTTGATTGTGGTTACTATTTTATGCGTTGTTTACCGCCGTTTCTGGTGCCGAATCTGCCCCTTAGGTGGGTTAACCGCGCTTTGCAGCACATTTACGCCGTTTAAACAAATTGCCTTAACAAAACTAATCAAAAACGAGGAAAAATGCAGCAAATGCGGAATCTGCAAACGGGTCTGCCCAACACAGGTATCTGAGGTATATGATGTGAAAGGCGGTGACGTCACCGTTTCAGGTTGCATGCTCTGTTTCCGATGCGTAGAAATGTGCCCAGAAAAAGGCGCCCTAAGCGCAAAATTTGCGGGAAAAACAATATTCGAATCAAGAAACTGGCTAGAATCAAAATAACAACTTCAGTTGAACATTAAAATTCAACCTTTTTCTTTCTTCTTATGTATATCTCCTTACCTCTATCTAACCTCTTCTTACGATACACAAAACGGAATACTGCCAACCTAAAAACTCACAAACAAAATATGTGAATTTCAATTGAAAGAATTTATTATATAGCATTCACATATTATAATTGATCTAACGTTTCCAATAAACTGTTAACTAACAGGCGTTTTTGGAGGAAATAACTCTCTACTAGCGGGTCTAATCGATCAGTACCTTCTGATCTAGAATATGTTTTCAGTGTATGTTGGAGCGTTGACTTACCAAAAAATTGAGTTGAATTAGAAAATGTCGCATGAAAAAATATATGTTCGTGGATTAAGAGATGTTGCCGCTTGCGAAACTCATAATAGTTTTGTTGACCCTCTCGGTGCACTCTATTATGTAGGGTATGATATTGATCGTCTCATCGGGCGCGTAACCTATGAAGAAGTGGTTCACCTTTTAATATACAAGAAACTACCTGACCAAAACGAATTAGATGCCATAAAGGCAGCACTCTTATCAGAGATGAAAATACCTGTAGAAATAATCCAAAGTATTAAGAACGCCCCAAAAAGCAGTCATCCTATGGAGATTTTACGCACAGAAATTTCGCACCTTGGAGAATATGACCAAGACTCAGAGGGCATGTCTGAGGCAGAAAACAAAAAAAGAGCCCTTAAACTGATAGCAAAAGTACCAACATTGGTTGCAACAATTTATCGGGTGATGAATAACCAAGAAATTTTGCAGCCAAAAGAAGAATATGGTTTTTCCGAAAACTTTCTTTACATGCTACGGGGAAAACCCGTTGATGAAGAAGAAAAAGAAGCAATTGACCGTTATATGATATTGCATGCGGATCATGGGCTTAACGCCTCAACTTTTGCGGCTCGTGTTACGGCAAGCACTTTGTCAGATATGTACTCTGCAGTAACCTCAGCAGTTGGTACACTCAAAGGTGAACTTCATGGCGGCGCCAGCGAGAGAGTAATGAGAATGTTACTTGAAGTTAACAACCTTCGAGATGTGGAAGATTACATACAAGGAATGATTTTTGACGGAAAGAAGATAATGGGATTCGGTCACAGAATCTACGTGGCAAACGACCCCCGCTCAAGGCACCTCAGAAAAGTAAGCAAATCATTATGCCAACGTACTGGTCGAATAGACCTATACCAAAAATGTAGAAAGATTCAAGAAGTGGTTCATAAAGAGAAAAAAATCTATCCAAACGTGGATTTCTATGCTGCTGTAGTGCTGAACACAGTAGATGTTTCCAAAGAGTTCTTTACACTGTTTTTTGCGTCAAGTCGAATAACAGGATGGACCGCCCACATAATTGAACAATATGCAGATTCAGTTCTTCTCAGGCCAACGTCACGATACATCGGTGCATATGGAACCAAATTCGTTCCAATCAAAAACCGATAACTCCAAAAACAAGAACCCTGAAAACAAATCTGGATTTGAATCTGGAAAAACTGTTGAAACTTTGCTCTTGTTTTTTAAAGGATCTTGTTACTGGGAAAAGGGGAAAAAGGTTAAACTTGAACTTTTTCTTTTGTTCTTCCTGTTCGTAGTTCTCTCCCTTTTTTCTGTATACTCTTTTTCTTTGTTCTGGATAAGTTTTTATCAACTGCACCGTTTAGTTAGTTTATGCCAGACCGTGAGAAGCGTGTTGGTTTTGCTGCGTTTTTGAATGTTGCTTTTACAGTTTTGGAGCTTGTTGGTGGTTTGTGGACCAACAGTTTGGCGATTTTGTCTGATGCGTTGCACGATTTTGGGGACAGCGTTGCGTTGCTGGCGTCGTGGGTGTTTGAGCGTGAAGCAAAACGTGTGCCTGATATGCACCGAACATTTGGTTACCAAAGGTTATCCCTGTTTTCGGCGTTGTTCTCCGCTTCTATATTGGTTGCAGGTTCGCTTGTAATCATCATCCAGGCAATACCGCGGCTGTTGCACCCCGAACTGGTAAACGCCACAGGGATGGTTGGAATCGCAGTAATCGGAATTGTATTCAACGGGTTGGGGTATTTTTTGCTCAAAAGGGGCGAAAGCCTTAACGAAAAAGTGTTGTCGTGGCACCTGCTTGAGGACGTTCTGGGCTGGGTCGGCATACTGGTTGGCGGAGTAATCATTTACGTGTGGAAAGTTTACCTGCTTGACCCAGTTTTGACTATCGGGTTAACTGCGTTTATACTCTTTAACGTAACCAAGAACCTCAAAGAAGCCTTCAACATCCTGCTGGAGGGCGTGCCAAAACACATCAACCTTCAAGCCGTAAAACAGGACATAACAGCAATCAAAGGCGTAATGGACATCCACGACATCCACATATGGTCACTGGAAGGCGAAACAGACATCCTAACCGCACACGTGGTATTAGACGACCAGACCCTCAAAAACCCTGACTCAACCAAAGAGGCAATCAAAGAAACGCTGCTAAAACACCACATCGAACACTCAACCATCGAACTGGAAAGCCAGTACCACTGCGCAGGCAACGTATGCGAAGAAAATAACCCACAAAACAACAAAAACGGCATCCGCAAAAACGGTTCTTAAGCAAGAAAAACGCGGTTTTTGACCCTGTAAAACACCCCCGAAACGGCTCAGTTATGTCCAGTTTTTAACACAAAAATGTGTATTTACCACATATATCTACCCGAAGAACAGTTTTCCCATTGGACATTTCTTGATGAATAACCGTTTTCGCCCACATTTTTGGAGATTAAACATGTCAAAAAACGTGAAAAACACAAGACCCCCGTTGTTTGTTGGTGAAACAATTTGAGTCGTGGACCGCCTAAGGGCTCTAGATACTGTGACCTGCTTGAAACCCTCAAGTTTTTGGGCATGTTCAAAAAAACACCAAAAAACGTTTACCAACTCTACCACAGCAGCCTACATTTTGACACCAAAAAAATTTACAGGTACCTGCGGTACTGCATCAAAACCGAGCTGCTGGAAATCGACCACATCGAACAAGACAAATTTATGCCATCCAAATATTACCGCCTTACCCAACTGGGACTGGATTTAGCAGCACTGTTTAGTGACCAACAAAAGAAAACCTTAGCACAAAAACAGTACAAGGCATAAACGCAAATTCTGGCTTAAACCCAAAAACCACCAAAAAAGGTTCGTGTGGCGATTACAGTTTGAGTGCAGTAATAAAAAAAGTCAAACAACTCTACGAAAAACTCCAACCAAACACAGGAGCCCTTCTGCCCGCGTGGCGGCAAATATACGGCGAAACAAGAACCGTCAGCTTCAACGACATAACAACCGCTTATACCTCGGACCCAAGCTGCAAAGCCTTCGTAGACTTCTTAGCAGACCAAGCCGTAGGCGCAGGATTCTACACCACCGTTGATCAGCAATACCCAAAAAGCAAACAAGCAAAACAGGCATTAGACAACTTCAACGAAACCGTAAACCTTGACCAACTACTGCAGATTGGAACCCGCGAAATCGTCGCATCAGGCAACAGTTTCTGGCTGAAAACCGAACCCGAAAACCTGCAGGACCTCAAAATCTTGCCGTTAACAGGTTTTGATAATCCAACAGCAATAAAACGAAACCAGTACGGCACAGTAACAGGTTACAACTACGCATACGGGGACGTAAAAACAGCGTTTGCACCAGAAAAAATCATGCACTTCTGCTGGAACCCAACAAACTTTTCTGCGTACGGAACAGGCGTTCTGCAAGTATTGTTGCGTGAACTATGCTTCAACGGCGAAACCCGAACCAGTTTTCTGGAAATGAAAGCCAGAATCGAAAAAATCATGCCAGAAATATTCGAAAAATACGCCGGACCCGACGAACTTTGGATATTCGCGGGCGCAAGCGACGAAAAACTTGCCGATTACCAAAAACTAATAAAAACCAAACCCAAAGCAGGCGCAAGGTTCGTTTACAACAAACCCGAAGCAGACATAAAAACCGTAAAAGTCGACCCCCAAGCCCGTTACGAACCATACATCGACCACATACTCAACCAGATTTATCTTGGTGGGCAAACCCCGCTGCCAAAACTGTTCACAACACCTGGATTCACAGAAGCCTCAGCACGGGCAGCACTGGAAATTGCGGAACGAAAAGTCATGGCGTTGCAACGGTTCATCAAACGGGTTGTTGAGCACGAAATCTTTGTTCCCGTAATCACGCAGGCGGGATTGGACCCCAAAGCCGCGAACTGCAGACTGAACTGGGGTAAAGAACAACCCGACATAAAACTGGAAGACCTGATACGGCTTGCCGAACTAAGCGCCACAACCCAGACCATGTATGTCCGACCCGAGGAAGTCAGGAAAAATTTGGTCAAAGCAGGGTTTGACCTCTGGGAAACTAAACCATGACAAGGAGGTAAGAACTGTGGGACTGGAGTTTAAGCCAAAACTTTCCGTGATGCTGGCAGTAATCCATGGGGCATCTGTTGCGTTATCGTACATCGTAACAAACGGCGACATAACCGCCATGATAGTATGGTTCGCGGTGTCAACTGCCATAACCGCGGGGCTGAGCTACTACAACGAACACGAAAAAACAGAAACCTAACCAGATAGGCGGTAAAGTTAACATTTTGTAACACAAATGGTTTTTTCTGTTGGGTTTTCTAGAACATGTTTCTGTAACGAAGTTTCAGAACCCATTTAAACTTCAACAACTTTACACAAAACAAAACTGAAGGAAACAACATCATGCAGACCGAAGCTATCCTGAGAATACTTGAAAACGGAAAATGGCACTACCTCGAGGAAATCCGCGAAAAGACTCATCTGAACAGCGCCAAAGTTGAAACCGTTACCCAGTTTTTGGCAAAATACAACTTTGTGACATTGGATGAAGCAGAACAAAAAGTAAAACTAGATACGCCAACTACCCAGTTTTTCCAGCGAATCAGGGAACTGGAAAACGAAGAAAACAACCAGTAAACGTTTAGTTTGCCTGTTTTTGGGTCATGTACTCTTGTACCCAACCCTTCAGGATTAGAGGTCGGACTCTTAAAATGCTGTGACCCAACGTCCGTTTCAGGCTTATCCCCAACGAGTAACGGGCACGACCACTGGTTACCTGACCGTTAACCATTTTCTTCATCGAAAGATGCCTCAGATGATACGTTTTAACCATCGACGTTGCAACGCTGCTGTACCCATGTTTCGCCAAACAAATATCCAGATACGTGTCCGGAGCAGCAACATCCCCAAAACCGCCAATCTTCTCCAGAGCATCCATCAAAATAAGTCTGGCTGCACCATGAGGCTCTTTACCCAGAGGCGCAAGGTTGTATGTTTTTTCCCACGCATAAAACACCCTGTTCCAAAACGTGTCCGGGTAAGTAACCACATCCGCCGCAGCAGAAGCAACATTACCCGTACTTAACGCCAAAAGGTCAACAAACAGGTTCGCTGGCACAGCAATGTCCGCGTCGATTATGCTTACGTATTCTCCTTTTGCCTTATTGTAACCCGTTTGCAGGGCTTCGGCGTAACTGTTTTTCCATTTCTTGTCCTTTTTTTCAATCACCGTAACACCAAAGCTTTTGGCAACCTTCACGGTGTTATCGGTGCACCTGTCGGCAACCAGCAAAACCTCGCCGTCTACGCGTTTGAGTGCATTCAAAATAGTAGGCAACGACTTGGCAACGTATTCCTCCTCGTTGTGTGCACAGCAAATCACGGAAATAAACGGGGTTTGTTTGGTCAAGCTTTCACCTTACCGTTTTGTTGCCTCATTCAAGGCGTCCACGATGTAGTCGATGTCATCTTTAGTAACAAGCGGGTGAACAGGCAAACTCAACACCTTTCTGCATGATTCCTCTGTGTGGGGGCATGTGCTCTGTTTGTAACCTAACTCCTTGTAGAGTTGCTGCATGTAAATGGGAATCGGGTAATGAACCGCAACACCAACACCCCTAGCCGCTAACTGTTCAGCCAAAACATCCCTGCTTAACGGGTAGCTGTCCTCGACTTTTATTACATACTGGTGAAAAACATGTTTCACATCCTTGTCCACAAAAGGCACAGTTAACCCCGAGATTTTGCCGATTTTTTGGCTCAACAACTGCGCGTTTGCTATGCGTTTATGGTTAAACATGTCCAGTTTCTTTAACTGAACCAAACCCAACGCTGCACTAAATTCGGTCATGCGGTAGTTGTAACCTAAACTGTCATGCTGATACTTCTGGCTCTGCCCATGATTAATAAGCAACCTTACCCGCTCAGCAAGTTTGGGGTCGTTTGTGGTAACCATTCCGCCCTCGCCTGCGGTCATGTTTTTTGTGGCATAAAAACTAAAACAACCCAAATCGCCGATGCCGCCAACTTTTTGTCCCTTATATTCCGCGCCGTGCGCTTGGGCGGCGTCTTCCACTATGGCGATGTCCTTGTTTTCCGCAATCTCTTTTATATCATCCATTTTGGCGGGTTGACCAAACATGTGAATCGGTATTATCACCTTAGTTTTGGAAGTAACTTTTCTGGCAACATCCTGAGGGTCAATGTTGAATGTTTTCGGGTCTATATCCGCGAAGACAGGTTTTGCGTTCTGAAACAGTATACAGTTACCCGAAGCAATAAACGAAAACGCAGACGTAATCACCTCATCGCCTTGCTTGACTTTAAGTGCCTTAAGCGCAACATCCAACGCTGTGGTTCCGTTGGTTACAGCAACTGCATGTTTTACCCCAATGTAGTCTGCGTAATCTTTTTCGAACTCCTTAGTTTTTGGTCCTGAAACCAAAAAACCTGAATCCAAAACAGTTTTCACTGCTTCTGTTTCTTCTAAACCGAAGTTGGGTTTGGCGATTGGTATTTTTCGGTTCAATGTTTCACTCTTCCACTGTTTTCATGTAATCTTTTGTTGGTATCTTGAAAGTTTCTTTACACACAGAGCAACTCATCAATACGATGTCTGGTTTTTGTTGGTCAACCACCAGTTTATTACCGCAACCGCAAACAAAACCCCTTACCTTAGCTGGGTTTCCAAAAACAAGTGCATGTGCTGGAACATCCGCTACAACAACGCTGCCCGAACCCACCAACGCGTATTCGCCAATGGTTACCCCGCAACGTATCACAGAACCAGCTCCGATGGAACTGCCCATTTTTACTTGGGTTGGCGTGATTTTCCAGTCCTTGTTAAAACTTCGGGGATACATGTCGTTGGTGAATGTCACATGGGGTCCAACAAAGACTTTGTCTTCTATCGTTACTCCAGTGTAAACGGTTGCCCTGTTTTCAAGTTTCACAAAGTCCCCAATTTTTACGTCTTTGCCCACGTGAACATAGTCCCCAAGAAGGCAGTCTTTTCCGATGTTTGCGCCACTCATTATGTGGACAAAATGCCAAACTTTAGTGCCGTCCCCTATGCACACGTTTTTGTCAACAACTGCAGTTGGGTGAACGTAAACGTTGGTCAACAGAACCACCAATTAATACTGAACTAGAAACTAAATAACATTTTAACACTTGTGCAAAATTTTACTCTATCCAACAGTTTGGTGTTGCATCCACAACTTTATATTTAGTTTGGGTTAAAGCTCCGTTTGGCTGACTCTTCGTGGAAAAACAAAAACATGTTTTGATACTTGCTGGCGGTGGAGGACACACAGGTTTTGGTGTCGCGTTAGCTCAACGGCTGCACGGCAGGGCAACGTTAAGTTTTTTGATTCCCCAAGGCGACACGTTAAGCTACGACCGTTTAAGTGGTTTTGGCAATGTGGACTACCTTACCAAGGGGCGAGGAGCCAAAACCTCAACAGGCAAATTTACATTTAATATGGTTCGTGCATTCTACAGTTCGTTGCGAAAGGTTTCTGGCGACTTTGACGTTGTTGTAAGCACGGGCAGCAACTTCTGTATTCCACCTGCTTTGGTTGCCGCCCTGAAACGTGTTCCAGTTGTTAACCTTGAAGGCGAAGCCCGCTTTGTCGGTGCATCCAAAACTGCGCGGATACTCAAATATTTTTCGGCAATCACCGCCCTGCAGTGGAGTGAACAACAACAGTTTTTGAAAGGAACAGTTGTTGGTCCGCTGTTTCCAAAACCTGAACTAAAGCCCTCTAACGGTGGCTACATTCTGGTTACGGGTGGAACGTTGGGTTACAGGAAACTTTTTGACGTCCTTAACGAAAGCAACCTAAAAAACGTGGTTTTGCAAACCGGAGAAATAGACCCCGAACCCTACCGCCAACGGCACCCTGAATGGAAAGTTTTTGATTACTCGTTAAAGTTTACTGAACTCATCGCAGCAACGGAACTAGTGGTAACCCATCAAGGCTCAAGTCCATTGGAAGCCGCTGTGTACCAGAAGCCGTCTGTTATTGTTCCTGACCCTGAACTGAAACGCACCTTTCCGAAGGAGGACTCGGAAATCTTTGCCAAAAAGTTGGGAGCAACAATTCTTTACGAGCTTACCTTGGATAATCTGTTAAACGCCATAAACTCAGCCAAAAAACAGAAAGTCCCCGTTCTAAACGACGGTGCAGAAACTTTGGCTGAGCTGATTTTGGGTCTTTGAGGAACTTTTTCCGTTACTGCCTTCCCTGTTTTGAAATAGAAAACATTTAAATCCTTATACACATCGCTTATCCAGTTTAGAGGTTTATGTTATGGCTGAAGAAACTCCACACGGACTTTCATATCAATGCGTAAAATGCGGCGCTGAAGTACGAACAGAAGAACTTGAACTGCGCGGCGGTGGAGTAAAATGCACTTACTGTGGTTACCGTGTGCTAAAAAAGAAACGACCCCCCGTAGTAAAACGGGTCACCACCGGATAAGCTGAACCGGTTTTTTACACAATCTATGCCTAGTCTTAAATGCCTAGGTGTTTTGGGCTGTTTCTTCGCTTATTTGATTAAAAATAGCTGATATTTTGCCTCTTTTTCCTTAAAGGCACACTTAAATATGCGATTTATAAAGACTTTAAACCTCAGGAGACAGAAACATGAAAATCCCTTTGACTAAAAAAGTTGAAGGCTTCAAAGTTGAGAAAAAATCTGTTTCTCAGCTACTCTCCGAGATGGGCAAAACCGCCTATCAGGGCAGAAAACTGGCAGAAGCCGTGGACCTCTGGGAACAGATGATAAAAGAAGACGACCTCGTAATAGTTTTAGGCTTAGCAGGTTCCATGAGCACTGCTGGACAGTGGACGCTAGTTAATTGGCTTATCAAAAACCGGTTTGTTGACGTTATAGTTTCCACAGGCGCAAACGTATCCGAAGACATCGTAGACGCAATGGGCCTTGGATACTACCAAGCAACCCAGAACATCAAAGATGAAGAACTTCTAGCCGCAGACATCAACAGGTACTACGATGTTTACGGCATAGAAAGCGACTACCGCCAAATGGAGGAACTTGTAACCGAGTTCATGTTGACCCTAAAACCAGACTACCCATACTCCTCGATGGAAGTTTTGTATCTTCTGGGCAAATGGTTAAGCCAAAAAAACATTGAAAGCATAACCGCAGTAGCCGCCGAAAACGGTGTACCAATATTTAGTCCCGCAATGGTGGACAGCGCATTCGGCGAAACATTTTTAATGGCTAAAAACCTGGGACACAACCTGATAATCGACCAAGTCAAAGGGTTTGACCAATTCGTTAGCATAGGCGAAAAAACCAAAGACACCGCAGTCATTTATGTTGGCGGCGGAGTGCCAAAAGATTTCGCTCAACTTTTGGCGATTTCGATTTCACCAAAAACCAAAGACCAAGCCATACCTGGACGCTCAGGCAACTGCAGAAAAAGTTTACAGGAATACTATTACCCACACAAGTATGCCCTGCAGATTACAACAGATTCACCCCAATGGGGCGGTTTATCTGGTTGCACACTTGAAGAGGCAAAAAGCTGGGGCAAAGTATCAGGCAAAGGACGCGACGTAACCTGTTACTGCGACGCAACCATCGCGTTACCGCTTATTACGCATGCACTTAACGAACGAGTAAAACCAGACATACGAAAAGGAAAAGCGCCTGATTTGTCGTGGCTTTTTCCCGATGTTTAATTATTATACGAAAACCTAATAAAACGCTCAATGGTGGTATTTGCTCGTTATGATTCCCCGGTATGTATTCTTTACAAAAGGCGTTGGTCGCCACAAGGAACTTTTGCAGTCATTCGAGTTAGCCCTAAGAGACGCCGGCATACAAGCATGCAACATCGTTACCGTATCCAGTATACTGCCACCGGGATGCAAACAAATCTCCAAAGAACGAGGCGTAAAAATGTTACACCCCGGCGAGATTACCTTTGCAGTAATGTCCAAAAACTCTGTTCAGGAACCCCTACGACTGATTGCGGCTTCTATTGGGATGGCTGTGCCTTCTAGCGCTAACAGTTACGGTTACCTGTCTGAGCACCACTCATTTGGTCAAAACTCAGAAGTAGCCGGAAACT
>JBAZEV010000030.1:0-23128 GCA_041653695.1 Bathyarchaeia archaeon | reverse complement strand
TCAACTGCCATAACGTTTGACATGCGCAGGGTGTTCTGGATTTCAAGGTCGGTTTCCATTAAATTAAACATCTGCTTAACTTTGGGGTTGTCCAGATGATTGTTAATAATATTCGGGGAAACAGATACCATCCTGTTCACTGCCAATACTAATGTTCAACGGATAATAAGAAGCTTAACCACGCCGCTATTTTGTTGCGGTAAACTGGTCGCGTTTCTCGATGTATGTGGTGGGGTTTACCTCGGTTACTGTGGCTTCGTCCACGTCGATAACGTAGATTGTGTGTAAACGTGCGTTCCTGATTTCGTCAAACGTAACAGGCGGATTCTTGTAATATTGGTCACACAATTTTTTAAGATACTTCAAGTCCTCTTCTGTTCGGTCCCGTGGCGGTTTAACAAGAATATCTGGAATCTGCAGCAGGTAATACTGTGGAACACCTAACGCAAACTTCTCCGAGTGGTTACCATAACGGATAATCTTGCTGGCAATCCTTGATTTACGGTAATTTGCGGGGTCAAGGGCGTGGCTTGGGGGAATAAAACCTGTTTCCACCTCAACGATATGCGAGCCTAAGCCTTTTTCGCCATACAGGTCACATACCAGCCCGTCTACGGGGCGTTCTATGTCCACTTTGTAACCTTTCAGTATCAACTGTTTGGCACAAACAAGCTCCATAACCGAGTGGTTAATCTTAACAACGTTCTCTTTATGCAACTGAATCAGCTTATCTTTAAGGTCAACAAGCCCTTTTTTTGCCTCTTTTTCGGTGTTCATGCTAAGTTTTGAAACCAGAATCTCTAGGTCTCGGTCAAACTTGTCCATGGTATCATCCTTGAAAAAGTTGTGTTACACTGAAATGTTATGTTATACCCTTTAGATGACGTTGGTCAAAAGCTTTTATGAACAACAAAGCCGTTAACTTGCGCAAAAAATGCGCAGCGTCCGCTAAAAAGGGTGTATTAACGGGTTAGGAAAGAAAAGAAAACATTCATGATGTTCCTTTTTTGCTGTTTTTAGTCTTTTATGGCTTCGAGTAGACTCATGACGTTCCAGAGTTTCACTCGGCTGTATGGCGGCATGTTGGGGTCTTGCAGTATATCGTCTAGAACTGATATCGCGTTTGCGGCTCTTACAGCTGGTGTATGTTCGCTCCCTTGTAGAGCGGTTACGGACTGTTTTGCGGCGCGTCTGATGTTTCTTGGAGTTGTTGTGTCCTCGGAAACCATGCCAAGAACATTCATGGCTTCTTGTATTCTTTCCTCATATTCTTCTAACTGCTTTTTTCGCACCATTAAGAAGCCTCCTATAACACAGCTAAAACAAGGCGCACCATATTTAATCCTTACTAGTCAGAATTGAATAACAAGTAACCAAAAAATTCTACTTCAAAGAAAAAGAGAAAAAAAGGGAAATTAATTATTATTGGATGTTGTTCTTCGCACTTTATAGAATACTGCAACAGCAATCAAAACTGAACTAACAACTGCAAGCACCAACAAAACGGGTGTCATGTCTGGGCTTATCTCATTGTTTGTATCATCAGGTAAATCATCTGATATGACATCCAGCGGATTTTCGTTAGTTGTTTCAGGTGGTGGCGACCAACTTGGACCCGAAGGAAGACCCGCAGCACTTAAAACACCGAAACTGTAAATTTCTCCTGTATCTGCCCACAAGGTCACTTCAAGACCGTATACTGAATATATTGGTTGCTCGAAAGGAATCTTGACGTCCCACATCAATTGTAAAGTTAAAGGTTCTCTTTCAACGCCGTATAACTGAATGTTTGTTTTGTTTGTTGCAAGAGTGAACTCCTTTTCTTCACCGTCAAACGTAAGTTTGTGGTTTTGTGCACGCTCTGTTGACTTGGCGATTGCTTCATCAATAGTTACATTCATTTTGCCTTCGCCAATCGAATAAGCGCTCCAACCAGATGCATAATATGTCAAATGTGCGTCAGAAAATCTCATTTTGATGCTTTTCATGTCATACTCGATACCGTTTGCGAAGTAAACGCAATTAATTGATCCTGTATTCCCCTCGATTGAAACATGTAATTTTAGGTTGTTTGACGTTAGTGTCATATTGGGTGTAGCATAGTCAAGTGTATTTAACAGTTGTATCATTTCTGGTGGAGAAGAACCCTTGGATATGTTTTCGAAGCGCTCTAAAACTCCTGTTGCGGATTCAAGAATCGATGAAGATTGTTCACGGTAAATCGGAGAGCCTTTGTAAACGTACACTTTGTATGATGTCAAGAATTCATCAATGAACGTTACAATAATCCCTAATTCGCTTTCATTAGATGTTAATACATATTTTACAGTTTTACTTGGAAGCCCACCGTGACTTGGAAGATAATAGACATTAGGACCGTTTGATTTGATGCTGTATTGTGACACGTCAATTCCCGCAACATCTCTAATAAATGCCAGAGCGTCATCTGCAACGACTTGCTCATCAGAATAGACACAATTCAGAGGCAAAACGACAGAAATTAATGATATAAAAACAAACATCGTTACGATTTTTTTGAGTGATACTTTCATATGTTTTTTCTCCCCCTTATTTATCAAAGCTTATTTCTGGGTTGCCCCACACAACCATCGCACTAGGAACATCGTATTGCTGAGTAAACGGATTATATCCCATGTAATTTGTGAGTGTATCTGTGGAATCAAAATCCGAGTTCCATATGTCATTGCAAACTAGATCAAGCGCCTCATTAATTGTACAGTCTTCATAATCATTGAGGACGTGATAATAATAATCGCATATGAAATACTGGTATGTATATGTTTCACTGCCTTGGCATGTTTCGTTTATTCCCCTTGACACGCCTTTGAAACCTATGAAACAATACGGAGTGCTTGTATCGGGATTTGAAGAACTATTATATCTTAAATCTGTTTCATGCGTAAAAGCGTATGGCATCCCTACTGCACCAGTTCCTTGATAGTAATAATACGGCAAATATTGAAGATCCGTATAGTCATAATATCCAGCGGTTCCATCAACACCATACCCATTAACACATGTCCAGAGTAATACAGCATAATGTCTTCCTTGATCGGTGTGTTGGAAAATATCTGAATCCTTAACTAATGTACCAAAGCTATCATAGTATGTCCAATGATCAACAGGAACTGAATACATGTATTCCCAACCTGAAGGCGTACTTTGATACCAAATGCCATCAATTTGTGTTGTCCACCAGTGTCCATAATGGAAAAATGAGACTTCATTATGATATTGCTCAAAATCATCACATTTACTTAAAATATTGTTCAAATTAGTCAAAGATCCATATCCGTCATATATCTCAGTCCATACATCATCATGTTGAGCAAAAGTATAGACAATGATGTCAATAGCATCTTCTACGCGTTCTTTAGACAGATCATCTTGTAAATATGTTGATGCCCAGAGTAAGCAACCGTTATCACTAGCGTTCACCAATTCTAGACTATGCACCTGAAATGCCGCAACTAAAAACAAACTCAGAATTACTGCACAAATAGTTGTACTTTTTTTCAATAGTATATTCCCCCATTGAAAATTATGTTGCGAAGCATTTAATAAAAATTTTGGTCATGAACTCATTTTTGATTCTTATGTGTATATACAGATTGCAAAAAACTAATGAATCGTAACAAATAACAAATTCTTTAAAAGCAATGCATTTCTACGCAGTGCACAACAAACCTCGAGAACTTGATCTGAAATGCTTATTGAAGCTTAAAGTAGTTCATGAATGATTTATTCAAAAAGGAAAAACGTAACAGCCCTGCAAAGAAGTGAAATGTACCAAAATTCAAGCTACAATTGACTGTTGTTGTACTTCACTTAAAACACATTTAAACTTGGCAAACAAGTGAAAAGTTCATTATATAACGACTAAATAGAATTTTAAAAATGGTTTCTAAGGTATTAAAAGAGTGGTAAAAAACAAACGAGAATTAGCATTTAAATAAATATATGTTTCAAGCATAAACGTTTGTTTTGAATGATTTATTGCTGTCCTATTTCGTCTATTAGAACCCACTATTGTGCCGAGTATAACCAAAACCGCAACCGCGAACACCACCAAAAACGTGGTAAAGTCAGGGATTGGTTTAGTTGGTTCGTCCTCTGTTGAAGGTTGATTGTCGCTTGTTTGCGGTGAAGACTCAGACCCGCTGTTTTCGTTGTTTTCAGTTTGCGTTGGCGGGTCAGTTACAAGGTCATCAGAACTACTTGGAGGAGGCGGAGTCCAGCTTGGCTCAGAAGGCATTCCCGCGGCACTTAGTACACCAAAACTGAAGCTTTCGCCAGTGTCTGCCCACAGACCGACTTCAAGACCGTATACGCCGTAGACTGGTTGAACAAACGGGATTTTGACATGCCAGGTAAGCTGCAGTGTCAGAGGCTCACGTTCAACTGCCCATAATTGTATGTTAACCTTGTCTTGCGCAAGTATGAATGGTTCTGGTTTGTCGTCAAAAACTAGTTTGTGGCTTTGTGCGCGCTGTATCGACGTCTCTATTGCTTCCTGCTTGGTCACATTTAGGTTGGTGTTACCAACGGAATAAACGTTCCAATCATTTCCAAAAAATGTTAATCTGCCATTTGAAAATGTCATTCTAACGCTTTTTCTTGTGTATTCAATGCCATTGGCAACATAGAACCAATTGAGTGCTCCGCCGTTTCCTTGAATTGAAGCCGCCAGCTTAACGTTGTTAGAAGTTAATGTACATTCAGTCGCGTTGGAGTTAACTGCATGTAGAAGGTTTGTAATTTCTGGTGGATACATAACTTTGGATACATTTTGGAACCGTTCAAGTGTTTCTTTTGCTTCGTTAAGAATTGTTGACGGAGTTTGCTTGTAGACAGGCGAACCCTTATCATTGTACACCCTAAAACATTGTAAGTTTCCATTAGTGAAAATTATGAATAAATGCAGTTCACTTTCGCTAGATTTCAAGTCGTATCTCAGTGTTTCAGTTTTAATACCACCGCGACTGGGAAGATAATCAACGCTAGGACCAGAAATTTTGACATCATATTTTGTCACATCCATCATAGCAACATCTTTGATAAACGCCAAACCTCTATCTGCAATGGGCTTTTCATCTGCTGCAAACACAATTGGCAGTTGAAGAAACAACGAACAGAAACAGACCAGAACAACAGCCACAAAAAACCTTTTCATTACACGATTCATTTGTTTATCGCTGTCCTCTTTTTTCTATGAACCCCCACCATCATAGTGCCGAGTATAACCAAAACCGCAACCACGCACACCACCAGAAACATGGTCAAGTCAGGGCTTGGTTTAGTTGGTTCGTCCTCTGTTGAAGGTTGATTGTTACTTGTTTGCTGTGCAGACTCAGACCCGCTGTTTTCGTTGTTTTCAGTTTGTGTTGGCTGGTCAGTTACAAGGTCATCGGAACTACTTGGAGGAAGCGGAGTCCAGCTTGGCTCAGAAGGCATTCCTGCTGCGCTTAGTACACCGAAACTGAAGCTTTCGCCAGTGTCTGCCCACAGACCGACTTCAAGACCGTATACGCCGTAGACTGGGTGAACAAACGGGATTTTAACATGCCATGTAAGCTGCAGTGTCAGAGGCTCACGTTCAACTGCCCATAATTGTATGTTTACATTGTCTTGTGCAAGTATGAATGGTTCTTGTTTGCCGTCAAAAACAAGTTTGTGGCTTTGTGCGCGCTGTATTGACTTCTCGATAGCTTCCTGCTTGGTTACCGTTAGGTTTGTGTTACCCACAGAATAAACGTCCCAACCATTTCCAAAAAACGTTAATCTGCCATTTGAAAATGTCATCATAACGCTTTTTCTTGTGTATTCAACGCCATTAGCAACATAGACCAAATCAATTAAACCAGAGTTACCTTGAATTGAAACCGCCAGCTTAACGTTGTTAGAAGTTAATGTACAATCAGTCGAATCGGAGTTAACAGTATGTAAAAGGTTTGTAATTTCTGGTGGATACGAAACTTTGGATACATTTTGGAACCGTTCAAGTGTTTCAGCTGCTTCGTTAAGGACTGTTGAAGAATTCTGTTTGTAAATAGGTGAACCCTTATCGTTGTACAACCTAAAGGAGTGTAGGTTTCCATTGGTGAACTTTATGAATAAATGCAGTTCACTTTCGCTAGATTTTAAATCATATCTTATTATTGCAGTTGGTATACCACCACGACTGGAACGATAATCAATGCTAGGATCAGAGACTTTGACGTCATACTTTGACACGTCAATCAAGGCTACATCGCGGATAAACGCCAAAGCATCATCTGTTATGTCGTGGTCTGTGCAGTGAACCACACGGGGTTGAACAAAACAAACAAGCAAAACAGCAAGAACAAAAACCACGGATAACAATTTATGAGTTACCGAATCCTGTTTCCCCCACACACGACTCATTCTAACTAATTATATGTGTGACCTGTTTTAAAAAACTTCAGGCACCAAAAATATATGCCACAAACGTGAAAGTCTGTTTTGAAGGGTTGTTATGTCTAACGATTCAGAAAACATCAAAGTTATGGCGGATTTGCTCAGGCAAGGCGCAACGCTTACGCGGTATGCTTGTCCGGCGTGTTCTTCGCCGATTTTTAAACTGAAAAGCGGCGACATGTGGTGCTCCAAATGCCAGAAACGGGTCATAATTGTAAAAGAAGGTGACCCAGAACCAGAAGTAAACAAAAAACCTGCCTTCTCAAACCTTGAGGCTACGCTTCTCAAAAAAATTGATGAGTTAGAAACACGGCTCAGTCAAGAAACAGACCCAGAAAAACTTACAACACTGGGAACGACACTGTCCGCGCTTCTTGAAAACCTAGACAAAATACGGAATATGAAAAAATAGGTCACCAAAAAATCGAAAAGGCGTTCTGTTTTGCTTGGGCGTTACGAAAACTTTCCCGAATACGTTCACAACGTAGCCTCGTTTAATTATCAGGAATCAACAAAAGACGTCCAGCACGCCGTTTTAGCTGCGTTACACCAGATGAACAACAAAAACTATGACATAACAGAACTAAACCCATACGTAAAACAGGACTGCACCGTCGGGTTCGAGTTCGGTGTGGCAGACGGCTTTGATTTCTGTTTTATTGACCAGAACACACTGGAAAACTGTCTGAGAACAGTTAACGAAAAAGACCAGAAAAATTTAGATTTCTTCTTTGTAGTCCGCTACCACAACCAAAAGGGTGTTCCGTTACGGTTTGATTATCATGTGCTCCGTTTTGTGTTCAAACGAACCAGCCTAGAAACAAGAATCCGCCACGAGAAGGGCACACAACGGGTTCCGTTAGAGGAGTTAACCGATTTTATTATCAAACAAATAAACAGTGAACTTGTTTGCAACCAGTTATCGCCTCTTGTTTTAAGGGAACTGGATAAAATGGAATCAGATTAACTTTAGTTGACGTTTTTTATTCTTGTTCTTTCTTTTTTATAGTTAATCAGTTACACTTAAAGGCAAGTACGTTGTTTGCGGTGAAAGGAAAGTTACATAATGACCAACAACGCCCCCCCAAAACAGAGTTTACATGAACGGCTGGGAATCTCGCCTGCATTCATTGTTATCATGACCACCTTCATAGACATGATAGGATTTGGCATGGTCATCCCCCTTTTGCCGTTTCACCCAGAAACAGCACAAGCAGGCGCCTTCGCGCTGGGGATTTTGGTGGGCTCGTTTTCGTTGATGCAGTTCATTTTCTCGCCCTTACTTGGACGGATATCAGACAAAGTAGGACGGCGCCCAATACTATTGTTCTCAATATTTGTGTCAGTTATTAGTTACCTTATTTTTGCGGTGGCAGACACGTATATTCTGCTGTTAATCTCACGAATCGCCGCGGGAATGGCAACCGAAGCAGGAGTAGCCCAAGCATACATCGCAGACACAACAACCCATGAAGACCGCGCAGGCGGAATGGGCAAAGTAGGCGCAGCACACGGCGCAGGCTTCATAATCGGACCCGCATTAGGCGGATTCTTGAGCATCTACGGATTTGAGGTCGCAGGACTAGCCGCCGCAATTCTTACAGCAGTAAACTTTGTTTTTGCGTTCTTTTTCTTACCTGAATCAAACGCCCCAATCGGACCAGCAGCACAAACAGCAGTTAACAGTGACAGCTACTGGAGCAGACTTGTAACAGCAATGACCAAACCGTTAATGGGCACAGTTTTTGCGATACTGTTCATCACAACTTTTGCGTTCTCAGCAATACCCGTACTAATGCCGTTGCTGGGAATCGCATTTTTTGGTTTTACAGAAATCGAGATGTCATACTTCTTCATGTACATCGGCGTAGTGCAGATTATCCTTCAAGGATTCCTTATTGGGCGTTTAACCAAAAAATGGGGCGAAACAAACCTTATCGTGTTAGCCTCGTTATTGATGACCCTCGGAATATTCTGCATATCCCTGATACCAAGCGTTGTGGTGTTTATTATCTCGTTGACCATGTTTTCCTCGGGAGTTGGAACATTGAACACTGCTTTGCCCAGTTTTATCTCGAAACGTTCACCTCAAGATGAACAAGGCGGCATGCTTGGAGTTGCCCAATCAGTTGGAAGTCTCGCAAGGGTTCCAGGTCCGCTGGTTGCGGGTTTAATAGCGGAGTTTGCTGGTTTAAACGTGGCATTTTTTGTCAGCGCCGCTGTCGTGTGTGTTGCGTTTGGTCTTGGATTCATGGTTATCCGCGGAAACCACCACGTTAACCCTGTTGCGGTTGGTTTGGGTGTGAAAAACTCGGATTTGCCAAGTGGGGACGCCAAAAACTGATAGGTATAAATATTGAGACATTACTTTAAAGTAATAATATGTTACTTCCAAGTTTGTTTTCCGGGTTCGAAACAAACCGTCTAGTACGGGACGATAATTCATTAGCAACAAAGGAGTTGCCTGACGTTCAACGTTACTGCTCCTTGATTGAAGACGCAGAAGGTTTCAGGGGCGTCTGGGAAATAGTCAAAGAAACCGTCAGAGTCTCACTAGGCAAACAACGACAAGGAATGTTATTGTTCTTGGATGATTTGCCGCTTAACTTGGGTGCATACCACCAGCTGGGCACAAACAACATTGTGTTAAACAGGTCGCTGCTGAACATCGTTGAAACGGTTACTAAATCCAAGAAACAGGTAAACGCGTTTGTCTACAGCATACTAACCCACGAGTACCTGCACGCGTTGGGACATGTCTCAGAAACTGAAGTCCGCACCTTGGTATACGACATCTCAAAACATTGCTTTGGAGAAAAACACCTAGTAACAACACTGGCGGCGCAGACCCCATGGATACTGCTTAAAGGTGTTCCCCTGCACGGTTTAGATGTACCTAAACAGCCGATGGAACTGATAAAAGACCTAGAAAAACCGCGCCACAGCTACATCGTGTAACATTAACTGTTGTGTTTTTGCAGAAAATCTAAAACCAAACTTGTAACTGCGGTTTCTACTTCTTTTTTGCTTTTATCGCCGTCTATGGGCACAAGTTTTTTGTCGTTTACATATTTTTGGTAAACCTTTTGTACTTTTTGTTGGGTTTCAAGGCGTTCCATTACCGACTTTTTTCTGCGTATACGTTTCACCACGACTTCTGGGGGCACATCGATGTATACCGCTAAATCTGGGGGTAACGCGAACCTGTTTATTTGCTCTATCCACTTTAGGTCCAGTCCCGCTGAGCCTTGATACGCAAGCGATGAGTAAACGCACCTGTCTGAGACCACAATTTTTCCTTGTTCAAGGGCGGGTTTTACCTCTTTTTCTATGTGTTCAACGCGGTCTACTGCAAACAACAATGCTTCCACGACGCGTGGGATACGGTGTTTTCCTTCCAGTATTGTTCCACGTATGAATGTTCCAAGTTCGCCTCGGCTTGGCTCTGTTGTGTATACTGCGTTGTACCCTTTTTGTTGCATGTTTTGCACAAGACGGTGAGTATGCGTTGTTTTTCCGCTTCCATCCAAACCTTCGATGCAGATGAATACTCCTTTCGTGGTCAACTCGTTTTTGCCCCGCATTCAAATAATGAACGATTAACTTAAATAATCATGCTTCGGATTGACAAAGTTAAGGAGAACAATACCCTATGCGGAACTATTGGGGGGAAATCAAAGACCCAGTCCACGGATATGTTTACGTTACACAAACAGAAAAACCCCTCATCGATTCGTACCCCGTGCAGCGGCTTCACCGTTTACGACAACTCGCTGGGTCAGAATTTGTTTACTCAGGCGCAAACCACACACGATTTGAACACAGCATAGGCGTAATGCACCTTGCAGGAAAACTAACAGACAACCAGAACCTAGCCGAGCTACTCAGCGAAGACGAAATACAGCTAATCAGAATGGCGTCTCTTCTGCATGATGTTGGTCATGGACCGTTTTCTCATGTGTTTGAGCACCTGCTTGCAAAGTTTTTGAACAAAAACCACGAAGACATGACACGTTGGTTGATAGAAACCTCGGAACTAAAAGACATCATCAACGATGTTGGATACAACCCATCAGATGTTGCAAAACTTGCTGTTGGGGAGTTGCGAAAACCCAAGAAAGCGTTTCTGGACCAGATACTGCAAAGCGCAATCGACATCGACAAACTTGACTTCGTGGTAAGAGACACCTACCACACAGGCGCAGAATACGGTTACGTGGACATCTACAGGTTAATCCACATGCTGGATGTGCTTGGCGAAAACCTAGCCGTAGACATAAGCGCATTATCAGCTCTTGAATCGTTTGTTTTGGCGCGGCTGGAATCATTCAGAAGCGTATACTTCCACAGGGTTGGACGCGCAGCCCAAATCATGCTTGCCCGCGCCATGGAAGCAGCAAACGAGGAGCTTGGTTTGACCGCTTTTGATTCCCCTGAAGACTATTTGGCATTAACAGATTACACGGTTTGGACCAAACTACGAGAATGTGAAAAGTCCCGAAAAATCATGAATGATTTGGAACACCGTAAACTACTCAAATGCGCGTATGACCGCACGTTTCATGTACGCGACAAGATGGTTCCAAGCATCTTCAGCGTAGACGAAGTCCGCGAACAGGTGCAAAACAAGATTGCCCAACAGGCAGGCGTAGACCCCTCAGTGATTATAATTGATGTTCCCACGGTGCCGTCGGTGCCGTATCATGACTCTGAGTTGATGGAGCCCATGGAGATTCCCGTATTCCAGAAAACCCGCGCAGGCGAGAAAGTTGCATTGCGGTTAAGCGACGTTTCTGCCGTGTTTGATGTCCTGAAGGGATTCATCAATATTTTGCGTGTTTACACAGACAAAGAACACCTCGACAAGGTCAGCGACGCATCCGAAAAAATTATTGGCGGGACTCCTTCGTCGGCTAAAATCTCGTACTAGAATGCAGAAACTTTAAAACGTAAGAATGTTTATGTGGTTGATGCTTTGTTTAGGCTCCGGTAGTATAGTCCGGTTAAGTATTTCGGCCTTTCGAGTCGAAGACCCGGGTTCGAATCCCGGCCGGAGCACCAAACTTGTTCTTTTTGGTTTTTCCAGAAAAAAGGTAGTTTTCAACAATGTTCTGTTAGTAGTATACTACTAGTAGTCTAATATGCCCGCGGAAGGGGCTAGTTGATGCTGATCAGTATTACTCCCGAGATGATAAGCAGTGCACTTACCACAAGTTTGGGGGTTAGTTTTTCGATTTTTCTAATGAATATGTAACTGAACAACAGTATGAACAACAGTTCCGTTTGCAGCAACGGCGCAACGATTGAAACATTTGTTTGGCTAAGCGCAAGAAACGATAGCAACCAGCCTATTCCGATGCCGATTCCGGGTTTCCAGAATGCTTGGAGTGTTTTTGTTGTGTATTTTTGGTCTGTCTTTATGAACCTTAAGATTACAAAGTATACCAGCAACGATGTGGCGTACCCAACTGCGACGCCGAGCAGTGGCTGGTTGTAGATGTTTAGTGCCTCTTTTCGTAGTATCTGGGAGGATGCAATCGCCAGCGACCCGATTACGGGGGGTATAAGGCGTGTTTTGGAGTTGCCTATTGCTGTTTGGTTGTTGTTAATTGATTTTCCAACAAATATCACGCCTAACAGTATGAATGCCAAGCCAACCCAGTCTGGTGTGGTTAATGTTTCGCCTAGCAGCAGGACGGCGCAGGTTGTGGTGTAAATTGGGTATGTTGAGAACACAGTGGCGTTTGTTGACAGTCCCGCGGTTTGCATGCCTTTGAAGTAGAACAGTCGTGATATTGCTGGTGCAAGGGCTCCTGCGATTATGAATAAGAGTAACCCTGTTGGGTTGAACTCGGTGAAGTCGGTAAACAGGATGGCAAGTGGCCATAAAACTATGTTTCCCATTATGGTGACAGTTAACGATATGTGAACGTAGTTTGATTTGTCAAGCTTTTTTCTTACCAGTATCTGGGATAACCCAAAGGAAAACGCAGAAAGCAACGCCAACGCAATACCAATCATAACGGTTCAAAACAGTTCCAGAGGTTATTAAATCCAACCTTTTAGGAGTGCTAATGCTTGTTTTCCAGAAAAAATACTGTTTTCAACAATGAACTACTATTAGACTACTAAGGTTAATCTATATTTCAAGATTTAAATAATAGATTGGTGTTAGAAATATAGTATGGTGGGTTTAACCGATGGGTAGAATGGCACAAGATGTTAACTGGGAAGATCCTGTCTTGAAGCGTTGGCTTGGCAGTACGGTGAAGAAAAGTACGTTGTACAATTCAAAGTCTGCTTTCCGATTATATGCCACTTTTACTGAAATGACTGCCTCGCATTTGATTGATGAGGCAATAGAGGATTTTAAACGCGATCCACGTGAACGAAAAGACATTGTTTTACATCGCCTAATAGGATTCTACAGGTGGTTAACAACAGAATATCAAAAGAAAAAAACTGTTGGAAAAGGCAAAACTCAGACATTAAAACAAGGAATATCAGGGTTATCAGCTGAAATGCGAGTCCATGTAATTCGAGGCTTCTACGCAACCTTTGACATTACAGTACGAATGAAAGGAAAAAATAGACTGCCAAAATCCAGAGTAAAAAATAAGCGAATAGTTTTCAAACCTGAAGACGTTTGGAAAGTCAAAGCATTAGTTGACCATGCCCGCACACCCAGAGACAGGGCAATTGTTCTTTTCCATTTCCAAGGCGGTTTGGACGTTAGTACCCTTTGTGACTTAAACTACGGAGATGTAGCAGAAGGATTGGAACGAAATAGCCACCCGCTTAAAATTGAGACAATGCGAGTAAAGTCTGGAGTTGAATTTTATACTTTTGTGGGCCAAGACGCCATTGACGCATTGAAAGCTTACTTGGCAGACATGACAAGCAGAGGAGTAGAGTTCACAAACAAAACCCCACTGTTTTTGCAGGAACACGGAAAGAACCAGTTAAAGACACACAACATTCAAACCATGATGAAGGATCTTGTTGTTAGGGCCGGTTTTGTAACCGAGGGAAATAATGGTAACAGTTTCAACCCGTTAGGAACGCATAGTTTACGGGAAAGTTTTGGTTCATTGATGATTAACAGTGGAGTCCCCGACACTATTGTTGATTTTTGGCTCGGACATGAAATAGGCGACATGGCAAAGGCTTACAAAGAAACCCAATTTGAAAACCTAAAACAGATGTATTTGGAACGTGAACATTTGCTTTCTGTGTCAGCGTCGAAGGGTGAGAACGAAAAGACGCGTGCTGAAGTAAAAGAAGTGAAGGACGACTTGTTTCAGTTGCACCTTGAGAATAAACAAATGAAAAAGGAAATCAAATCACTTAAGGAACAAAATGATGGCATATTCAATTTCGTTCACAAAAATCTTGATCCAGTGCTTGACATATTTACTGCACTTGTTGAAACAGCTGAGGGCAAAGCTGCTTTAGACAAAATTTCAGGAGTTAAGGCAAGTAGAAAAAGAAAGATAGGAGAAATGCTTGAGTGACTTAAAAGCGAATGGCAAGACCAAATGGAAGAAAATAAGGGTTAAATTTTATACTTTCTCTCTCGTGTTGTTCTCTTCTCTACTGTTCTGTTCTGTGTGCTCTCTACACTCTCTACTCTACTCTCGCAAATCAAAATACCCGAACACAAAAAACCCTCACAGGGCTAATACAGACTCGATTAACTTAGTAGAATACCATAAATCACAAAACGCCCATCTAATGTATTAGTTAACTAAGAAATTGTTTTTCAGTCTGGTGAGAACAAATGCCATATCACATAATAAAGAAGGTTAAATTACTGGGCAAAGGTTCGTCAGTATATCTTCCTCTTTTCGCTATTGATCTTGAAGATGATAAGACATGGGGATATTTCAAACTCTATCGTAATCCTTTTCCAGAAATACATGGAAAAGTGATAAAATTATTAAACATTGATGGTTCATGTAGAGACTCTGTTGATATGAGTTTTGATTTTCAAACTCAAACCGATTGTCGCTATACTGATGGAATAAATACCAAAGAGACAAGAGCCTTGTATTTACCAGCCAAATTGGTACAAGCATATGGAATTGATGAAAATCTTGCAATTGAATTAGTTCTAGAAGAAGTGCATTACAATTCGTTTGGACAGAAGGAAAAACTTCAGATATACGAAAGTAAAATGGTAGAAGGTCCAATGGACATCACGCCAATTGATAACCAAATTGACATCAATAAATTGACCACTGAAATTACTTCAAATAAAAATCAATCGAAAATGTTTTTGGAATTAATCAAAAAGGCTCAGAATTTAAATTTAGATATTAATTGGATAATATCTGCAATTAGCCTTCAACTTCAAGAAATTGCCATACTAAAATGTGCATCGAGCAATAATATTAAACTGGACAAAAACAACGTAGAAAAAGTATTAGGAAGAAGACTAAAGGAACAAAACATCAAATATTTGTCTTTTGGAGATCAGTACGACCTTTTATCATATGTGCTTGAGCAAGAAAAGAGTGTAAAAATGCCAAAGTTAACAGTAGATCTCAGAAAAATGAGAGTGCGAGTTCTTCACAAAGGATACAATCCAGTTCCTGAGGAAACAGATGCTATTGCAAAATTCTCTATCGGCTTTTTGGATAAGTTAAAAGCAATTACTTAATTGTTGGAAACCTAGGACACCATTCTTTTCTTTCATTTCTCAGAAACTTAGCCAATAATAAAGGCTATTCGTTTTTTAGAGTTTCAAGCGTTTTAACCTGCTTTATCCTTATAATTTGAACGGGTATCTACATCCTTAGGTTTGTCTTCATCAACCAGTTTGTCTATCTTTGATTATTGTTTCTTTCTGACAATTAAAACTTTGAGAAATCTGGATACTGGTATCCATGAACAAAATCAGAAATTTGTTGTTCAGAATACCCAAACTGACTAAACAGGTTGGATGCTGAGGAATAGAGAAGTTTCAGATATTTTGTTGTATCTGAGCTTGTCTTTTCAGAAATTAGTTCTTTGGCCTTAACTCTACGTTTGACTCGCTTGTTTTCAGCATTTGTAAAAACAAATTTGAGACTTTTTCCAGCGTAGACATCAAAGCCGTCTTGTTTTAGTTGCTCCCCAGCAATCATCTGACTGATATTATGTGAGTAATCTCCTACTTCTTTGGAAAGACGTTTAGTTATTACCAAATCCCAAATTGGAACATCGCCGTCAAGCAACTTTTTCCGATATTGCTTAACTACATTCAAAGCGTCAGGAATCTTTTCAAAGAATTCTTTTGAGTTGTTAGCAGGTTCTAAAGCATTAATCATGTCCATTTGAGCATCACAAATGAACTTTGGAGTATCTAGTCTGCGAACTTCAATACCTCTAACTTTTGCAGTCCCATCATCTTTGACACCATAATAACGATTTAAGACTGGAACGTTGGGATGTGTTTTTGATGGAAGAAAAACCATCCATTTGTAAAGACCGCTAAACTCCAAAGGTAAATCAACTTTTGTTGCTATTTCATCCACTAGTTGTAAATAGTCTTCAACAGAAGTGTTTTCTTTCTTCAACCATAATGAATCAACTATCCCGTGAATCACACTGAATCCGTTATCTTCGGCAATATGTGAAGCAGTCAATAATGTGTCTCGTCCATAAGCACACACGCCCATGTGTCCATCAACAGTTCCAAATTTTGAGTTTCTATAACCAAGATAGCCAAAACAGGTAACGAGTATCCATTTCAACGCCGATTGGCGTTTATCATAAATTTTTCTAAGTGTTTGGTCTTCAGTTTCTTTTACTAGCTTTTTGTAACGCAACCTCTTTGTTACTGCAAATTCCAAAACTTTAGGAACAATGCCACGCCGTTTTTCACAAACATGAAAACCTAACTCAGGAAATCTCAAACTGGATTCAGGGCAACAACTGCAAAGAACGGTTTCAGCAGAAATATTGTATTTTGACATTAAAGAGGGATACATTGAGGAAAAATCTATCTCACCCACATGGTCATGGATTCCCATTTTTGGTTCATAAACAAAACCACCTCTATCACCAATTAGAAGTTGGTATGCAGACTTGAAAGACTCAGCAACTTGTTTGTTTCGCGGAATCAAAATGTTGTCCTTTAATGCTTGGTAATTCTGGAGTGCAGACATCGTTGTTCCGATTGATGACCGTGAAGCTTTGTGCAAAGGAACTCGACAACTTCTAGATATCTCGATTAAACCGTTAACCCCACTTTCTCGGACAACAAAGGTATTGTTTTCGTCAACATGAATTCTGCCATAAAGTCTTCGTGTCGGAGAACGGTAGTAGGTTTGACCGTAAGAAAAGTAAGATGCTCCTTTCTTGGGTTGTGCATCTAGAGGTATTCTGTCTCTGCTTAAAACAAAGGTATCTAACACATTGTTGACTGTTGCACGTTTTGTCAAGTAGGGAAAGATAAACGAGTCCCCACCGTTGGTAAAAATTATGTCGGGGTCAAATTTTTTTATCAGATAAGCGGTGTGCAGTAACTTGTAACGTTCTGTTCCAGAGTCAACCACGATTTTTTGTCCATCATCAAAAGTTAGAATTATCTCATCAAAAGGTTCATTAAACGTTGACATCTTGTGTTTTTTGTTAATACTTAACTGAAGCACAGCAAATCTAAACGGTGGAACTGTGTAGTTTACAGCTTCTACAGAATCCAAAAGTTTGTAACTTAGTGCATTTTTTTCGATTTTGATTTCAACAAAAGCAAGCGGGAACATGTCGCGCTCATATAGATAAAGCTGTGAAGATGTCAAATCAGAATTGTAAACTTGATACTTTAGATATTTTCCAGCTTCTAGGATTTTGCGAACAAGATACGGTATTTTTTGGTAATTTGTTACAGCGACTTCAAGAACTATTGTCTCTGACCAGTTTGTTGGGTCTACATATTTTGGCACAAATTGAAACGAATCAACAGGTAACTTGGAAATAAAACTGTGTAGTTCAGTTAAAGTGCCTGCCTTAGTTGAAACATAAAATCGCGGTTTGAAATTGTCAACTAATCGTATTCTTTTTCCATCTTCACAGATTATCCAAACGTTCATTTGACCATCAGTTGAAGGGTAAACATCAAAAAGCCACCCTCTAACTCTGTTAGGAACTGCTGGGTTTTGAAGCAACTTCTTTTTTCAACCTGTCCAACGTTTTTTGTTGCTCTAAGAGAATACACATTGCCATCGCTTCAAACATAACCGGTCTAGTAGCGTTACTTCCTGCTGAAGCGTAGTTACGACAAATATCCATTAACTGTTCAAACATTTCTCGGTCGTCTTTACGCAATGCTCTAGCAAAACCGCTCCAACGTTGAATTTCTTTATCTAACATCAGGCGGTATGACTCGACTGTTTTTCCCAAAAATTAAACCTCAATAAAGTCAAGAAGATTACACTCGTTCGATGGAAGCTCAGTTTTTCCTAATTGTAAGTATGGGTGCTTTTCCAGAGCAAAATGCGGTATCTGATTAGATTTCTTAATTGACAGGACTACGTTTGCTGAATTACATAAGGCATGTTTGAAGTATTTTGTGCGTTTAGACCATGCGTATGGTCTGTGTGTTACAATTAAAATAACTTGGTTTTTTTGAGCAAAATCAGAAAGATAATCTGTTAATTGACTGAAAATTGTTTCTGCCTCTTTTTTTGGAATATCTTTGTCTAGGAAAAGTTGGGAAAGATTGGAGATTATAACGACCTTTGAATCGAATTTTTTAATGGCTGTTTGAAGTTGTTCAAGAATTATTGAAACCAACTGGTAGGCAGTAAAAGCTCGTGAAACAAATATTCGTTCCAAAACTTGTTTTGGGTCAAGTTCCCATGTTTGGGCAATATCTGTAATATCATACAATCTGAAAATGTTAGACCCGTCTACAAACAAAACATTGGTTTTTAGTCCTCCTAACTGGTATTGAACGGTATGTGAACCGTGGATAACTGCAAAGTCACCTAACGAGAAACCAGGAAACAGGCTGTCAACTGTTTCTATACCTAATGACAAGCATAATTCTAATTGAGAGTTTTCTAGAATTGGGATTTGATACATGTTTTTCACTTTCGATTTAGGCACTGATGATAGGGTTTACCTATTTTGCTAGAAAAGAAAATAAAGGAACGGTTCAACCGTCAGCAAATAGAGGGGAGAGGAATATGAAACTAATTTGGTAGTTCATAACCTGTTGCTTTTCTATAGCCCTAAATGGTAGGTAAACAGATTTAAGTGAACGTCCATATTGCTTGGCAATATCGGCTCCTTTCGATTCTCGGAACAATTGCACCCAAGCATCGGGGGTTTAGAACCTTTACAATATTTATCAAGTTCTTTGGTCAATTACTACAGCTATTGGTATTTTTTTGTACATGTAGTGTTTATGTATGTATAAGTAACCACATCAGCAGCGTATTACAAATCATTTGTTACAAGTAAACAATAATTAACATTATCATACTATTTTATTTAAATAGTATGATTTTCTATGTTTTCTTGTTTAAACAGTGTCGTTATTTTAAAAATCATAAAAATTTTCTATGAGGAGGCCAGCAAATCAAGGTTATAACATCTTTTGGAAAGTTATAATATTAATAATTTTTAGAAGAACAAAACTTTGTCCCGTTTTAATTACAGCCACGAATAGGTTTAGCAACCTCAATCTTTTCATTTTATAACCAAGTAAATCAAATATACAGTCATTTTCAGTTCCACGTACCACTAGTCTCAGGACTGATTCTTGGTGGAAATTAAACATAATTTTAATCCAGAACCATCAGATAATAATGTCTTGAATTTATAGGTTAGAATGTGGCATTGACTCATGAAGCATAATTGTTGTTAAAAATTGACCACTCGCATGAAAAAGCTCATTACTATATGTAACTACCGACCACTACTACGAGTAGATATTTTTCTTAAATTGCGATGTTTTTTAACCTTTTTTATTATTCTGGATAAATAGTAAATTAGGGATTTCCAATAGTGAGGTTAATCTGTGCAATACAGATTTGAATAGGATAAATTTCTATGGCACCAAAGAAGAATCTTCTTAAACAAACTAATACCGAATGCAAAAAGACAGGGCTCTCACGCTCCAGTTATATAGAACTGATTCTTCGAAGAAATTGTCAATGCAACCTTACCGAAACAAAAATAGAACAAATTAAACCAATTTTTAAATGATCTTTCATTGGTTACTATTTCTTCTGAATTTCATGGCTCTAGTTCGCCAATATTCGCGGGCTTCTCGCAGAAGTAATTCGATGAAATCATCTCTGTATATTTTGGCGATTTCCTTGGAAGAGATGTGGGCATCACATACAGGTCGGGGGGCAACAAACATTTCTGGCGATTCAGAAGTGAAGAAGAAAAGCTGATCAGGATATGGTTCAAGAACTCCAGGATAAAACATTGAACTCAGTATCCTTTTCAAATAATCCCATTCTTGATGGCTTTCGATTGAATTTGGAGATAGAGCTTTTTTCAAATCATCATGAGGAAGCAGAAATTCTATTCGTGGAATTTGAGTATTTGCCTCAAAATCTGGATTCCCTATTAAGCTGCAGTAAAATTGTACCACCGCAGCACGAGCACAAAGGGCAGCAATAAGTTCCGCTCCAGAATCGTCTGAAATTCCTCCGAGATTCTCTCTACTGTAATGCTGTAATCTTTCAATCCACACATCTCGATCGATAGTAGGTTCGAAATTTTGAACGTAAGGTTCTTCCATAGACTGGAATCTTCTAATAAGTCTAAAGGTTACGTAAGCTTCGTTTTTATTCAGCTTTTCTCTTATAGCTGAAAAAATTTGGTTTATTGCGTAATTATCGCTGTATGGCGATCGCAAGAAGTCTTCGACAGTCATTTCGGGGTCAATTGGGGAATCAGTTTCGTTAGCAGAACCAAACCCTATGTACCACATAATTAATGGTGCAATGATGCTAACTCCTGGGCGTTTAACAAAACCACAAAATAATATATCACCGTCTTCTGCACCGATCATATTTACAATGTTCCTAAAAACTTTGAGGGATGAGCGTACGATTTCACCATGTGTATCCATTTGGAGAGCATCCGAAAGACGGTGTTCTAGCGGAAATACTCTGCCGTCTCTAAAGTGAATTTTGACAGTGGGTTCATTGCTGAACATTAGTTCAAAGTCTTTTGTGTATTGACGGAGATCCATAGCAGCCTCTTTCACACGGTTTTCCATTTCCCTGGCGTAACCCATTGTCCCCGCGGGCGGGATCAGCAGTCCTTCTTCAATTGCCTGACGCCGTTCGTACTGAGCTAAAACCTTAGGATCGGGTCTACGATCGAAGCTTCTCACTCCTCTGTATATGTCATATCTAACACCCACAGCAGTTACGATATTTACTTCAGAGGGTTCAACTTGCCATGGAAGTACGCTAGATAAGCTGATCGGTTGTATGGACGCATCAGAACCTCCGATGTGGATCGGTGGCAAACGTCCTTCTATAGGACTTTTCTCAATAACATATTTTCCCCTAACCCCATAGTGCAGGTATTTCTCCAGTTCCTTATTGTCAAGACAGGAAACATCCTCTAGTGTCACTTTATTTAGTTTTAGGATAAAGGGTCCTGTCCTAAGTACCCCCGATGATTCTCTGATTTGCGTGGGAATACCAAGCATTCTGGAAAAAATCGAATAACTGCATTCTTCTAGTCTTGAGATTTTTGCGTAATGATCTTGAGCTTCAGATTTCCTGCCACTGTTTTTGCATTCCTTATAGAGCCTAGTTTCTGACTCATGTTGGATTTGCAGCCATTTGGCAAATCTGGAGAAAAGACGCCTAGGATCTTCATGGAGCAATTTTTCTGCTGCACAAGCAAACATTTTGCGTGCTTCATCATGAGGTAGAGTTGAATATCGCCCTGTAGAGTCATCTATGAGACAGCGAAGAAGTTTCTGTTTCTCTTGTTCTTCAAAAGATGAACGAGTAACAGAGTCGCCCAGTATGTCTTTGTCAATGAAACGGTATAATTCTGTTGCATCATCTGCTGGGCCATCTTTAAATGAAATTATTGTGCGCGTTTCTTCAAGTTCCTTTAATATTGATCGTACTTTCGATACAGGTACGGCATCAGTTTCTCCAAGAGAACTGATTATGTCTCTAAATGAAATCGGTTTTCCAGCAGATTTGAGAAGCTCAACTAAAGTTTTATCTAGTTCGCTCATTTCGGACGCCATTACGTAGTTTTAATCATTAACGGTGTTTTGCCCGAGTCCTGTGTACTTCGCTTCTCAACTTGAATAATCAATGAGTGCTTCACGGTTTCTCTGCTACCTGCCAATAAACATGTTCCAACTCGCAGTCGCGGTATATTTTCCATTAAATCCTTGGGAGTATCACCCAATAGGCCGCTTACTGAGGCTAGCTCGGAAGGCTCAATTCCGAAGATAAAACGGGTGTTAGTTATCTTTGTTATTCTACGGTCAATATCCCCTGGACTCTGGGATGATACTATTATTCCTGCACCGTAATGTCTACCCATTCTGATTAGTTCGGCTAGTACTTGAGATGAAGAGGTCGATTCGCCTCCAGGTAAGAAAAGGTGAGCCTCATCCATCGACAACACAAAAGGTTCGATCTGGTTTCTTTTTCTCAAATGCATAAGTTCTCTGGCTACTGCACCAACAACTGTTTTGAGTTCCCAATGCCCCAGATCTCTGCAGTCAATATTAACTAAAGCACCATCTTGGTTTAACGCGTTAACCCAATTGAAACCCTGACCTAAAATACTAACCGAACTGAGTGTTTGTATTCTTGCACTCAAGATTGCTGAAGTGTTTTTTGCAGCTCCGAATTGAACTGCTGTTCGAAGGACTTCTCTCTCAAAATCATTCACTCCAAAAGGGTGTCCAGTTTTTTTCAGTTCAATAAATGCTCTGCTTACGATGTCAATATGCATTTGGTGTTGTATGGGAATCATTCCTAAGACTTCAGGTTCTTCAAGTGAGGATAATTTAACCGTTAGGTTTCGTCCAGGTAGAAGTGTTTGACCTCCGAGTTGGGTAGTTGCATCGCAAAGCTCGCCATGCACGTCGATATTTATGTGTCGTATGCCGAGTTTTACCAGTTTTTCCGTCAATAGTCCTAGAAGGTAAGATTTCCCAGTTCCAGTGCTTCCTACGATGAGAATGTGCCTAGGCAGGGTTTTGTTTGCATCCAAAGTTACGTTTATGTCTTCATTGCCGATAACAGTACCTAATTGGATCGATGAGGGTGATTTTGGATCTGGAAATCCCAGAACATTACTGGTCATTTCAAGAGCGGTTTCGAACACCTCAGTTCCAGCTGGAACTATTACACATGGTTCTTGAGAGATGAAACTGCCGTTCTGTTTTACAGTGACTACCTCGATAAGTTGGGAGCTGGCAACAACATATTTCCGGAGCAGATCTTCTCTGCCCCTTGAAGATTCCATGTTGAACGCGTCCCGAACCTGTGAACTTAATGGATTTTCGTAGGGATTTACTTCTTGGGCAGTTGAAACGCGCAAGATAGCAAATTCTGACTCATTTTCTTTTTTGTTTACATTCGCAAAAAGCAATTGACCGGGTCTAACCAATTTTCCAGGATCCAATCGCACATCAACTTCTAGAAAAGAGGGGCTCTTTTCGGTCGAAACG
>JBAZEV010000029.1:8007-23786 GCA_041653695.1 Bathyarchaeia archaeon | reverse complement strand
TTGATACAAAAGTCAGGTTTAGCTCTTGACAGAAACAGACACATATGACCTGATTTTTGCTGCCCTGAAGAATCCTATTCGCCGAGAAATCCTGCTGTTTCTTGAACAAAAAGGCGAAGCATCCTTCACAGACATTCAAAATGTTGTCGGCATAACCGATACTGGTTTAGTTAGCTACCACCTAAAAGAACTAGACCTGTTAGTGGAGCAGTCAAGCCGAGGAAAATACAGCCTCTCCGAGATTGGACAAACAAGCATGGTGCTGTTCAGAAAAGTGGAAAAAGAACAAGGACACACCGCCAAGGTTGTCCGTAACGAAATTGAACGTTATGTCGGAAAAGTCTTCTTTATTTTACCAATAATTGCTATTGCTTGGATGATTCCAGCCAGCGTAGACATACTTGCCGCCGTGGACGTCATCTTATACGACTCCTCTGTTTTGCAACTTATCAGTCTGCAAATTGTTGGCTTTGCTGGAATGGTCTTTGGTTTGGTGCTGTTTGTTGTTTATGACCGCCACTACTACTCAAAAAACGTGAAAACCAACCTTATGCACGCAACAGTTTTTGCGGTTGGGCTATCACTGCTGGTGTTATTGACCTTCAGTAGCACTTACAACTTTACACTAATGCCGCTTTCAGTTACAGAATCTTCTGAAATTGGAACACAATGGTTGATTATGACTATTTTGCGGGCTGTTTGCTTTGTTGCAGTTGCCCCGCTTGTTAGTTATGTCTTTGATAAAACCGCAAAACGGCGCTAAACACTGGTTTTAGTTAACTTTATCACCAAAATCCACATTTTACATACTCAGGGGGCTTACCTTGGTGAAAGACACAATAATCCCGATAGGCGGAATCCGCCCTCCAGACCCAGACAACAAATGTAGCCTATGTAAACGAACCTTTCAGCCCTCAAAGCTAATCCGTTGCCCCAGATGCAAAAAACTGTATTGCCAAAGCTGCATAACCGAAGACCTGCGTGAAGGCGAATACCTGATTTGTCTTAACTGCGCCAGAAGTATTGTTTCACCCAGAGCCTCGGCGTTCAAGGGCAAATACACCATGCTTACACTGTTATTGTCCAGAAAAGCCAGATACAAAACATGGCTTAAACTCCAGTTCCCACAAATAGAAGGAATAATCGGACAAGACCTTCCAGCATCCGCCCAAAAAACAGTTGAATGGTGGACAAAAACTGCCTCATCTCAGGCAAAAGCATGGAATAGCATCGGCTGGAACATAAAAGAAGTAAACCTGAAAGAAAAAACCGTGACTTTCACCCGCCCCGAAGTGGTCAAACAAGAAAAAGAAACAAAAAAGCCGTCCCCAAACTTGGTTTTGCCCAGATACAAACCAAGAAAAACCAAAACGCCCTCGTTGACCCGCATCGCCATCGCACAGGCAAGGCTGCAAAACATTTCAAACAAAAAAGCAGCCCCCAAAAAATACCGCGGAAAACCCCGTTCCAGACCAGCTTATGAAAAACGGCTCTGGGACTACAAAGAAAAACCCTGATTTTGACGGCGACACGAAAAACCTAACTATTCCAACTGCCTTTGGTAACCGAAAACAAATAAAGTAGAACCTTTCTATTTGCTGAACAGCATAAAGAGAATGTGATAACATGGGCAAAATTAGGGTTGGCGTAATCGGTGTTGGAAACTGTTTCGCTGGACTAGCTCAAGGAATCGAATACTACAAGCGAAACAAAACAGAAAAATTAGGATTAATGCACGAAGAAATCGGAGGATATGGCCTAGAAGACGTAGAATTTGTTTGTGCCTTCGACGTTGGAGAAAACAAAGTAGGCAGACCACTTAACGAGGCAATATTTTCAGACCCAAACTACGTTGACTGGATTGACAGCGTTTCTAACTGCACCACAAGAAAAGTGAAAGAAAGCCCAATTCTTGATGGTGTAGGAATCTACGTAGCAAGCATGATTAAACCAATCGAGCAAACAAAAACCGAAGAAGAACTGGAAAAAGAAGCAATAGCAGAAATCAAAGCAACCAAACCAGACATCCTGATTAACTACTTACCAGTCGGCAGCCAAAAAGCCGTGGAATTCTGGGCAAAAATTTCCCTCAAAACAGGCTGCGCATTCATAAACTGCATGCCAGTTTTCATTGCATCAAACAAACAATGGCTCAAAAAGTTCGAAGACGCAGGACTGCCAATCATCGGCGACGACGTAAAAGGCGTAATCGGCGCAACAATAACACACAGAACATTAGCAAAACTCTGCATAGACCGCGGAGCATCAATCGACCGGACATACCAAATTAACGTTGGTGGAAACACAGACTTTGCCAACATGCTTGAACGCGAACGACTGGAAAGCAAAAAAATCAGCAAAACCGAATCCGTGCAAAGCCAAATCCCCGAAAAGCAACGATTAAACGCCAAAGACATCTACATCGGACCAAGCGACTTCATACCCTTTCTGGGAAACACCAAACTGGCGTTCATCAGAATAGAAGGACGAATGTTCGCAAACATACCATATAACATGGAAATTCGACTAGACGTAGACGACAAAGCCAACTCAGGCGGAGTAGCAATCGACGCAATCAGATGCGCAAAACTAGCTCTGGACAACAAAGTCAGCGGCAACATAAAATATGCATCAGCATACCTGATGAAACACCCAATGGAACAGATGGGCGACGAAGAAGCCAGACAAAAACTGGACCAGTGGATTTCCAAGCTTTCAAAGTAGCGAAAAAAACTTGTCCAAAAACTCTCCCCCCGTTTTGATTTCTTGTGGTATCCTAAAACGAGAAATACAAAAACTGGTAGCAGACGGCTCATTAGCCGTTAAACCAGTTTTCTTAGACGCAGGTTTACATGTAGACTACGCAAAACTGGAAAAAGTGTTAACTGGAACCCTAGAAGCATGGTCTAAAGGGGGCTCTAACAAAATAGTTGTCGTCTACGGGGACCTGTGTCATCCTCGAATCAAAAAAATAGTGGAAAAATATAGTGGCGCCGTTAAAGTTGATGCCTTAAACTGCATCGACTGTCTGCTTGGTGGGCATGAACGCCTCTACCACCTGGACCCAAACGGCGACCACTTTTACCTTTCTCCGGGTTGGATGCCCTCAAACCTGAGAAAAAACACCTATTTCGGAGAAGTTTTCGACTGGAGCAAAGAAAACATAAAAGAGATGTTCAAAGACCTCACTGGGCTCATTGTTGTTGATTCACTAGAAGACCCAGACGAATTCAAAGCTGACATAGAAGAATTCAGTTCAAACAGCGGACTAACCGTAAAACAAACCAAAACTGTTGGAGTAACAGAACTCAAAACACTGATTCTTGAAGCAATCAAAAAACTGCAAAAAACCAGCAGTTAATCAGATTGTTAATGAATGCTTGCGGTACTTGAACAGCCCCGGAAAAATATAGTACGTAGAACCTTTTATCGCGTAACCTAACGATTTTGCGATGTCAAAGCCCTCGCTTACCCTGCTGACTGTTCGCGTGAACACCCCTGCGGTGGGTTCATACGAAAGCCGACCAAACCGAGACATCAAACGAGAAATCTTCTGGTCCTCAGATACCCCCAACTCCGAATCATATGGACCATAACCGTTCTTGGACATGCTGGTTGCAACATCACGCAGAATGGACATGCTGCACCCTGGAACACTTGCACCCATAATTGGTATACCTAAAATTTCTATTGTTGGCAACTTCAAAGAAAACCACGTCAAAAAGTTTGCTCCCATGATTCCGAACCTTCTGCCAAGTTTATTGCTGTCTCTGGGGCGTAGTGAGGGAACTGATGCAACGATGTCTTTTCGTTTAAACGCGGAATACATTACTTCAAAATAGTTTTGGTACTTGTCCAAATCAGAAAGCAGGTAATTTTCATCTTGTTTTGTTCCAGTTGAAAAAAGGGAATCTATGTCATGAAAAACAATAATTTTTCCTTTTGCGTGCCTGAACCCCAGATTTCGTCCAATCGCAGGAGTATCCCACCAATTGTACTTGATTACCCCCGCCTTCCATAATTCTTGTCTGTACTGGTCGTATTCCTTTGGAGAAATTACTTTACTATCACGAATTTTTGGAAACTCCGCGTTTTCTCCTGCGTCGGCAACCAAAAACTCGATGGTATTGCTTTTTCCAGTTTTTTCTTCAAAAACCTTTTTCGCTATTTCCCAGTTGCTAAAAGTTTCATCTAGAGCTTTTGCGTCTTTTTCGCCCCTTCCAGTTGTAATAACCGAGAATACTGGGTTAAGCATAGACTCTGATATGACCCACAAGGGTTTTTATCAGTTTTGATTTTAAACTACATACAAAAATTGACCCTGCACCAAAAACAACCAATTCCTGTTCTACGATGCACCCTTCCTTGTTTACGCTCTCTTTTGCATTACAAACTTGTGAACCGTTAAAAAGTTCACAAACTGTCTTGAACCTGCTTGGCTTGTATTAATTCAAGTTTGAATCTTACAATTTTTTAGAGTATATTATACATAAATTTGTGCGACCAAAAACCTGTTAAGACTCCCAGATGCCCGCAGGGGAAAACTTAAATAAACTACGTCTCACTTCGGTAGTTAGCCTAAAAAAGAGACGTGACTGTTCAATATGTCTAGAGAATTTCAGCACATCATAAGATTTGCCGGAAGCGATATTCAAGGAACTCAACCGGTAACCTATGGCCTAACGAATGTTAAAGGCATAGGAATAAAACTAGCAAAAACTATGGTAGAAAAAGCCGGAATCAGCCCAGAAGCAAGAATGGGTTTTCTTTCTAGCGGTGATATAGAAAAACTCGAAGACGTTATCACAAATCCCGTAAAATATGGTATACCCCCGTATCTTCTCAACAGACAAAAAGATGTTGAAACCGGAAAAGACATGCACCTTTTAGGCGCTGATTTAGCTTTTCAAAACAAAACCGATATTGACGAACTAAAAAAGATGAGGGCATGGCGAGGAATGCGTCACAGTTACGGATTAAAAGTCCGCGGGCAAAGAACCAAATCTACGGGTAGAAAAGGAAAAGCTATTGGTGTAAAGAAAAAACAACAGGTGCGAGGGAAGTAATAGATGGGAGATCCAAAAAGGCAAAGAAAAAAGTATGATACGCCACGGTTCCCTTGGCAAAATGACATGTTAGAAGCCGAACTTAATTTGCTCGGTCAATATGGTTTAAGAAACAAACGTGAAATATGGCGCCACAAAACTTTGCTTTCAAAGTATCGTAGCATCGGACGTTCACTTTTGGCTAAATCAGTAGAGGAACGAAGTCTACAAGAAAAACAGCTCTTGAACCGTCTCAGTCGGCTGGGAATCTTATCTGGTTCAGCAGCCTTGGACGATGTTTTGGACTTAGCCCTAGAAGACATCCTTGGGCGCAGACTTCAAACTCTTGTGTTTCAACGAGGCTTAGCGAAATCCATGCAGCAATCCCGACAACTTATTGCACATGGGCACATATCTATTGAGGGAAGAAAAATCTCTTCTCCAAGCTATTTGGTGCTAAAAGAGGAAGAAGACAAAATCACCTACAGCCCAAAAAGTCCTCTAACCAATCCGGAACACCCAATAACAATGTCCATAACTGTTCCAGCAGGCGAACCAGAACCATATAAGGAGGAAAACAGCAATGAGTAAAAAAACTGACCGATGGGCAGTAGTTCATGTTTTCAGTTCATACAACAACACAATAATCCACTTCACCGACATCTCAGGTGCAGAAACAATTGCACGATCCTCAGGTGGAATGCACGTAAAATCAGACCGCCTAGAATCATCCGCATACGCTACAATGCGTGCCGCTGCACACACAGCCACCGTAGCTAAAGACAAAGGCATAACAGCAATTCACATTAAAGTGCGCGCTCCTGGCGGTTCAGGTGCCCGAACACCTGGTGCAGGAGCACAAGCTGCTATCCGCGCTTTGGCTAGGGCAGGATTCCGTGTAGGCCGTATTGAAGAAGTAACTCCAGTTCCACATGACGGCACCCGACGAAAGGGTGGACGCCGAGGACGAAGAGTCTAAGCTTCTTGGCTATTCAAACGAGGGTAACTGCTGAAGAGATTAGCAATCAATCAGCTTTCCCTCGTAACCAAAATATTGAAATAATGGCTCTCGCTCTCTTTGAAAAGCACGAGATTTAGACAAACTATTAACAAAAGGCTTAGTTGAGGCTTAACTGTGGTAGAGATTCAAATCCTTGAAAAAACCAACGAATTCATGCGGTTCATTGTTAGCGGAGTCAATGTGCCTTTTGTAAACGCCTTGCGTAGAACCATGTTAACTGAAGTTCCTACGATGGCTATTGATGAAGTAGTTATTCTTGAAAACTCTTCGATTCTTAATGACGAAATATTGGCCCATAGAATTGGGTTAATTCCAATCACAACTGACTTGGATTCATACAGCCTTCCCAGCGAATGTAAATGTGAAAGCGAGTTTGGCTGTAACCTTTGTAGGTCTAACTTGACTTTGGAAGTAGAAGCCAAAGACAAATCCCTAACCGTTTATTCCGGAGACTTCAAACCAGAAAACCCTGACATCGCCCCCGTTAGTGACAAGGTTCCCTTGGTAAAACTGGCTCCTGAACAACGCGTTAAAATGGAAGCATATGCTCGACTGGGCAAAGGTAAAAAACATGCAAAATGGCAACCAGTTTCAATGTGTATCTACATGCACCTGCAAGACGTCAAAATAGACTCTAACCGCTGTGATGCATGTGGACAATGCGTTGAAGTTTGCCCCGAAGAAGTTTTTGTAAAAACCCCTGAAGGAATAAAAACCCAAAACGTTATTGAATGCACTCTTTGCATGGATTGTGCAGATGCTTGTCCCCAAAACCCACCAGCCGTTAACGTGTGTTGGGACAAAAAAGCTTTTGTTTTTAAAATTGAGTCCACTGGTGCACTTCCTGTAGAACGGATAGTGCTTGAAGCTGTTAAAATTCTTGACAAAGATGTTAAGAGTTTTTCTGATCAACTGAAAAAGGGTAAGTAGAAGTGAAGAAACTAAATTCAACTAATCCGGAGCTCACTGCGCTCATTCGAGATTTAAAGAAACAGTCAACAGACAGTCAGACTGATGTGTGGCGCTACTTAGCGGAACGGCTTTTAAGTTCAAGCAGAAACCGAATAGCAATTAACGTTAGCAAAATTAACCGCTATACCGTAGAGGGAGAAATTGTTGCAGTTCCAGGCAAAGTATTAGGTTCTGGAAAAGCCACCCACCCCCTGACAGTAGCTGCATTCAACTTTTCTGGCAGTGCACAATCAAAAATTCAAGACGCTAAAGGAACCTGTTTATCTATCAGAGATTTGATGAAACAGAATCCTGAAGGTAAAAACGTGAAGGTTATGGGGTAAACGCAGATGTCTAATAACACAGTAATCATTGACGCAAAAGGTCTGGTTCTCGGACGGATGGCAAGCGTTGTTGCTAAACATCTTCTAGACGGCGAGACCGTTGCTGTTTTAAATGCTGAAAAAGCCGCTATTTCCGGCACAAAACAGCGCATCGTTGCAGAAAGAAAATCATTCCTTGCGGTAGGTCACCCACGAAAAGGGCCGTATCACCATAGACGACCTGACCGAATTGTCAGAAACACAGTTCGAGGCATGCTTCCGCGGGATAAACCAAAAGGTGTGGCTGCCCTGAAACGGCTCAGAGTCTACTTGGGCATACCCCTTGATTTTGAAGGAAAACAAGCACAAACAATCTTAGAAGCAAAAGCCGACAAGTTAACGTCACCTTATATAACAGTTGGCGATTTGGCTAAAGAGATTGGATGGACCCCAGAGGTTGAGTAAATTTGTCTAAAACAAAGAAAGTTTTGGTATTAAGTGGAAAACGCAAAACCGCAATAGCGCGAGCATCAATCAAAATAGGAAATGGAAAAGTTCGAATAAACAACGTGCCTTTAGAAGTTTATGAACCAAGACTTGCACGCGACAAAATCATGGAACCCTTACTTTTGGTAGAGGATAAAGTATGGAACCAACTTGACATTAACGTAAAAGTCTCTGGAGGCGGCTTTGTAGGTCAAGCTGAAGCAGCTCGTATGGCTGTAGCCAATGCATTGCTGAAGTGGACCAAAAGCACAAGGCTTCAAACTGCCTTCAAAGATTACGACCGAACAATGATCGCTGGCGATCCGCGACGAAGTGAACCCAAAAAGTTCGGTGGACCCGGCGCTAGGGCTAGAGATCAGAAAAGCTACAGGTGAGCACACCCAAAACTGGGTTTGTTCTCCTCAATTGTGTTGAGATGTCTCAACATGATGGTGGCGAAACGTATAAGTAGTAATAAAATGCTCGAAAACAAACTGAAGTTCATGATTAAGTGTAGGAGGATGAATTGAAATTATTATCCCCGTTCGTTGTTTCACGTGTGGCAAACTGATTAGTGATAAGTGGGAAGAGTTTGTCCAGCGTGTTGAAGCTGGCGAAGACTCGAAAAAGGTTTTGGATAGTTTAGGGATTACGCGTTATTGTTGCCGTCGAATGATTCTGTCGCATGTCGAGATTTCTGACAAGATTCTCCGATTTTATGAAAAGACAGGCAATATGAATAATACTTAACCGTTGTGAGAATAATCATGTCCTCGATTATTGAAGATGTAATTGCGCGAAAGATTTTCAACAGCAGAGGTCAAGAAACAATTGAAGTTGACATCATAACTGCTGATGGATTCGGAAGCGCTGCTGCACCCGCTGGGGCAAGCACTGGCAAAGCCGAAGTGGTTTCTTATCCTGACGGCGGAGTTGAAGTTGCAATAAAGAAGTTAGAGGAATTCCTTGTTCCTGAACTTATTGGTATGGATGCTGAAGAACAAAATGAGATTGATGCTCTTCTTCACGAAATAGATGGCACTGATGACTTTAGCAATATTGGTGGGAACACTGCTTTTGCTGTTTCAGTTGCTAATGTAGAAGCTGCCTCTACATCTTATGATTTACCTCTGTTTCAGTTTCTTTCTGGTTATCTTGGCGCTGAGCTTCCGTATCCTCTGGGTAATGTGTTAGGTGGAGGAAAACATGTTCTTGGAAAAACTACCGATATCCAAGAATATCTGGTTATTCCATTCAATGCCCACTGTTTTGCAGAAGCTGCCACGGCAAACATTATGGTTCATCAAAGAGTTGGTGAACTTCTCAAAGCATCTGACCCATACTTTACTGGTGGACGAGGCGACGAAGGTGCTTGGGCTTCACGTATCGGAAATGAAGAGGCTTTGAAGGTAATTACTAAAGCCTGTAAATCTGTTTCAGAAGAGTTAAGCATCGATTGCCGTGTCTGTTTAGATGTTGCTGCATCCAGTTTTTGGAACCCTAAAGAGAACGTTTACGATTATTCTATGGATGGTAAAAAACGGGATTCTGGTGAACAGCTAGAGTTCATGTTGCAGTTGATCGAACAATACAACATTGCCTATGTTGAAGACCCCTTCCATGAGGATGATTTTGAAAGTTTTGCTGAGCTCACAAAGAAGGCTGAGAACTGTCTGATTTGTGGGGACGACCTGTTTGTTTCTAACTGTGATCGGTTGATTAAGGGGATTGAGTTAGGAGCATGTGACGCAGTTATCGTAAAGACTAATCAGGTTGGTACACTTACGGATGCGTGGGAAACTACGCAGTTGGCTAAACGGGCTGGATATGTTCCGGTTATGTCTCACCGTTCTGGTGAAACAACTGATACACATTTAGCTCACTTGGCTGTTGGGTTCTCTTGTCCAGTTATAAAGACTGGAGTGTTACAGGGAGAACGATTAGCAAAGATAAATGAGTTAATCCGTATAGAAGAAAATCTTGGAAATAGAGCACAAATGTCAATATTATAGTTGGAGGAAAAAAGTATGTCCGAAACTGATGAAAATATGGAAACATTCAGCGAAGAAGAACTCCTGTTACCTCAGGATACACTATTATCCGCTGGAGTTCACATAGGAACAAGAATGAGAACAAAGGATATGGAGCCATTCATATACCGCGTTAGAGCAGACGGCTTATTCGTTTTGGATGTCAAAAAAACAGACGAACGCATACGCGTTGCCGCAAAGTTTCTAGCCCGATTTGAGCCATCAAAAATAGTGGCAGTTGCTGGAAGACTATATGCGCATTCTCCAGTAGAAAAATTCTGTCAAATGGTTGGAGCAACCCCCATAGTTGGCAGGTTTATTCCTGGAATGCTTTCAAATCCACTTTACCCAGACCGACTTGAACCTAGCGTAATAATCGTGTCAGACCCAAAAGCTGACGTGCAAGCAGTTAAAGAAGCAGCAAGCATCGGAGTTCCTGTTATTGCTCTTTGCAGTACAGACAACGATTTCTCCTTTGTAGACTTGGTAATACCAACTAACAACAAAGGACGACGCGCATTAGCTGTAATCTACTGGCTTTTAGCCCGACAGATATTACGCGAACGAGGCGAAATCCCCGAAGACAGTGACCCGAATCAGTCCATCGAAGACTTCGAAATCAAACTGACACGGGACCGAGGGGATGCAGAAGAGATTTGAAAATTAGGTATCCAGCAGTAGCAGGTTCATGGTACGCTGGTACCGCTAATAGTTTACGTAAGCAGTTAGAAGAACTTTTTAAACACAGGTTAGGCCCACAAAGCCTTCCCCATGTGGTGGATGATGGTCCACGAAATGTGGTTGGACTTGTTGTTCCCCACGCTGGGTACATGGCTTCTGGTCCTGTAGCTGCGCATGCTTATCATTATCTTGCACAGGATGGGCGTCCTGATGTTGTCGTGATTTTTGGACCAAACCACACTGGACGTGGAAGTGGTCTGGCTTTAATGAATGAAGGCGTTTGGCGCACACCACTTGGCGACGTCGAGATTGACACTCAAACAGCAAACCAGATTTTGCAGGCTTCAAACATCATAGACGCAGATGAAAGTGCGCACACTTACGAGCATTCCATCGAGTTGCAGTTGCCGTTTCTTCAGTATCTTTTTGGTTCAAGCTTCAAGTTTGTTCCAATCTGTTTTATGATGCAGGATTTAGATTCCAGCCGCGAAGTAGGAAACGCAGTTGCATCAGCATTGAAGGGCAAAAACGGTTTAGTTATCGCATCCTCTGATATGACACATTATGAGCCTCAGGAACGCGCTGAAAAGAAGGATAAACTTGCAGTAGATGCTGCGCTCGGGTTTGATGAGGAGCAATACTACAGGGTTGTTGAAGGTTATGGGATATCAACTTGTGGTTACGGTCCAGTTATGGCTGCTATTGTTGCTGCAAAACAGTTAGGTGCCACAAAATCGGAGTTGCTCTGTTACAAAACTAGTGGCGATGTGCTGGGTGACCGTTCTGCGGTAGTGGGTTATGCTTCTTTAGCGTTTACTAAAAAGTAGTTGTCTTAAACTTGTTTTTGTGTATTCGTTGATTTTATGGTTTGAACGTTGTGTGATTAACCACTAAAATCAAACGTTCAGTATAGAATTATTTTTTAGAATATATGTTCAGTAAAACATAACTTTTATATATTATTGTATAATATTAATGTAATTAACTGAATGAGTGTGAGTGAATATGGAAACCTTAAACGCAACCGGAATTGAATCTGAAATGGAAACCAAAACCTTAACTCTTAAGGAGCTTGCCCAGTTTTGGTTTTTCCCGCGGATTTAGAACAATTCAAACCTCCACAAATGCAAAATACGCTGCTGTCTCACCTTCAGTAAAATTTTGCCAACAGGATACGTCAAAAGATGAACAAAAACTTCGTATGCTGGTGCCTCCCCCTTAGTTTCTAGCTTTTGTTTATTTCCGTAATACCTATTTTAATCAAAAATAGCTTGACAAAATTGGTTGACCTAACGTAAGTTGGTAAGCCTTCAAAATTGTTAAACTAATGTGGGATATAGTATATTGTATTCCACTAATCCAACCGTCAATGGGATTAGTGTTCCTACAAGTGTTTGTGCTAATGTGTGGTTTTTCAGTTTTATTCTAGACCAGCAGACCAGCAATATAATCGATGATAGTGGTAATGCTTGAATTCCAAACACGAAGAGAAGGGCAAAAATTGGTCCCGTTACTCCTGCACAATGGATACTGACTTTCCAAAACAGGTTAATTCCCATGAGAATTACTGTGACCGCTGTGTAACCTAGCGCCAACAGAAACATGACGCTGGTGTTTGTAGCGAAGAAAATCGTTGCCGCGATAGAATAACTGGTGATTGCTATCAGGAAAAACGGGGTTCTTTTTTCTTTGTTTGAAACATATAGGTCAACAACGTTTTTACTGTAAAAATAAACTACGGGCAAAAATGGGAAGAAAACAAAGAACAAAAATGATAACACAATGACCAAAAGAGGAGAAAGGGACCCCAAACCAATCGGTGACCAGAATGAAAATGCGATGGTTGCCACTAGTGCCACTGTTGGTGGAGAAACAACTGTTGAGATAAAATTCGCCAAATCGTGACCAGTTAATTTTGGGCGGCTATCTTTGGTATTATTCATCGTTTGGTAGCTGTACACCTTAGCTGGTTAATAAATAGTCCCAAAATTTGTATTTCTGGGTCAAAATTATAGTTCTGTCTTGCCAAAACTAAGCTAGGTAACCTTGCATAAACAAAAAACTATTTTATGTTATTCGCTTCCATTGTCTTCTGGGTGTGTTCCAATGGGAAAAGGTTCTGGTTTCGGAAAAACAATTTTGTTTGGTGAACATTTCGTTGTTCACGGTGTGCCCGGAATAGCTTCAGCAGTTGATTCAGCCGCTGATGCAGAGGTAAAAAAAACAGTAAAAGGAATTAATGTAACAGATGAACGAACAGGCGCAAAAGGGTACGCCGAAAAGAAAAAACTGCAACAACTCGAATCAATCGAAAGAATGCTAACCGCAATGAACATGGACCCCAAAAAAGTTGCAATGGACATATGGTTAGGCGGAAACCTTCCAGGATTCAGTGGACTTGGAGCTTCTGCCGCAAGCAGTGTAGCAATTGCCCGCGCCATAGCTGAAGAATTTGGGTTAGATTTGTCTGACGAACAAATCAATGACGTTTCCTATGAAGCAGAAAAAGGGTATGCAGGAAACCCCTCAGGTATCGATAACACCGCGGCAACTTTTGGTGGTTTAATTTGGTTCAAGAAAAACCTGAAAAGCGGCGTAAACGAGATTGAACAGTTAACCATACGTGAACCCGTGGAAATCGTAATTGGCAACACTGGAATCGTGGCTAACACTAAGGCGATGGTTTCTGGTGTGACAGAAAGAAAGGAACAAAACCCCGAACAGTATGGTGCAATCTTCAAACAAGCAGAAGAGTTAGCCGTTAAAGGAAAAGTTGCCTTGAAGGCGTTTGACCTTAAACTGGTTGGTAAACTGATGAACGAAAACCACCGTTTACTGCAGGAAATCGATGTATCCTGCAAAGAACTTAACGATTTAGTTGACCTGGCCAGAAAACAGGGCGCAGTTGGCGCAAAGATGACTGGCGGCGGTGGCGGCGGTTGTATGTTGGCTTTGACTCCTGATAAAAAGTTGCAGGAAAAAGTTGCGTCAGCTATCGAGAATCAAGGTTTTGAAGTTTTAAAAACAAAAATCGGCGTAAACAGAGTGTGAGGGAACAAAACATGGGTTTTAGAGGATTTTTGGAACAGCTTGAACGTGAAGGAAAAGTAACTCATATCAAAAAAGAAGTATCAACCGACCTAGAGTTGGCGGGAATCGTAGACGCGTTGGGTGAGAAACCCTGCTTTTTTGAGAACGTGAAAGAATCCAGCATGCCAGTTGTTGCGGGTTTGGTCTCTTCTAAAGAGTTGGTTGCTAATGCCTTGAACATGAAAATTAACCAGATTTTGCCTAAACTTTCCACTGCAATCGAACACCCTGTGGCTCCAACTGTTGTGAAAACAGGTGAATGCCAAGAAGTCGTAGAAAAAAACGTTGACCTGAACATGTTGCCGATTATGCGTTACACCGAAAAAGACGGCTCAAAATATATTCCCTCGGCAATTTCTATCGTAAAAGACCCCGTTTTGGGCAGAAACACATGTTTTCACCGTTTGATGTTGATTGGCAAAAACAAGTTTGTTGCACGAATAGTGGAAGACCGCGGAACAGATACTGCCCTGAAAAATGCTGGGGGCGAACTTGACATTGCAATGTGTATCGGGAACTCGACTGCTGTTTTGTTGGCTGCTTCTACCTCGTTACCCAAAGGTGTTGACGAGTTGGGGCTTGCCAATGTTTTAGAAAAAACAGAACTGGTAAAATGCAAAACAATCGATGTTGAGGTTCCCCGGGACTGCGAAATCGTGTTAGAGGGACGGATAACAAAAGAAATTGTTTCCGAAGGTCCGTTTCTTGACCTTACTGGAATCATGGATAAAGTGCGGCAGCAACCAGTTATCGAAATCAAATGCATCACACACCGCAAGAACCCCATTTACCAGACAATTCTTGCTGGAAGAAACGAACACAAAGTGTTAATGGGTATGCCCAAAGAACCAACAATCTTTAACGAAGTAAACAAGGTCTGCAAATGCAACGACGTTTACATCACCACTGGCGGCTGTAGCTGGCTCCACGCGGTTGTGCAGATAACCAAACAGAACCCAGATGACGGAAAAAAGGCGATTGCCGCAACTTTTGAAGGACACAAATCGTTAAAACATTGTGTAATCGTGGATGATGACATCAACATCTATGACTGCAACGATGTGGAATGGGCGATTTCAACAAGGTTTCAAGCAGACAAAGCAGCGGTTATAATGCCAAACCAGCCTGGTTCTTCGCTTGATCCGTCTGGCGACTTAAGTGACGGCAAGAAAGCCAAAACCTGTAAAATGGGTTTGGATGCAACGATTCCTTTGCAGGGGACTGGTAAAGGATTTAATAAGGAAAATTACCGAAAAGTTGACTTAAACAAGTTCCTGTGATCTTATGTATCTGACAAAAACTGAAGAAAAAATGTTGGACGGGGAGCAGGGTTACGCAGTAAAGAAGTCGATGGAGATACTTGTTGCCCTTGGGAACATTTACGGCGCTGAAAAACTCATAGACGTTGGCTCTGTCCAGGTTGCGGGTGTGTCTTACCACAACCTTGGCGATGCAGGGTTGGAGTTTCTTGATGAACTTGCAAAAGACGGCAAAGTCAAAGTGCTTACAACTTTGAATCCTGCTGGTATGGACCTAGAAAACTGGCGGTCGCTTGGTATCGACGAAGAGTTTGCCCGTAAACAGAATCTGGTTATAGACGCCTTCCAGAAGATGGGCATCATTATTTCCTGTACGTGTACGCCTTACCTGATTGGTAACTTGCCCCGTTATGGTGAGCATGTTGCGTGGTCTGAGTCTTCTGCGGTTACGTTTGCTAACTCGGTTATTGGCGCTAAAACTAATCGTGAGGGTGGTCCTTCGGCGTTGGCGGCTGCGTTTGTTGGTAAAACGCCGTGTTATGGTCTTCATTTGGATGAAAACAGGGTTCCAGACGTAACCGTGGATGTTACTGTTGATTTGACCGAGTTTTCTGATTGGGGCGCGTTGGGTTACTGTGTTGGAACACAGTTGCCTGGCAAGATTCCCTACATTACCGGCATAAAGGATGCAAACGTGGACGAGTTAAAGACGTTCTGTGCATCTGTTGTTACTTTTGGTTCTAAACCACTGTTTTACATCAAGGATATTACTCCCGCATCCGAGAAACATCAACCGCCCTCCGAGAAGATAACAATTGACGCCCAAGAACTGCAGAGAGGGTATGATGCAATCAACGATGAAACAGAAGACATCGATTTTGTTTGCATCGGTT
>JBAZEV010000029.1:0-7997 GCA_041653695.1 Bathyarchaeia archaeon | reverse complement strand
TGCCCACATGCGTCTATCAAAGAGATTGCCGCAATAGCGGACATGCTAAAAGACCAGAAAATATCGTCGAAAACCGAGTTTTGGGTTGCAACCGCGCGGACAACAAAGCAGCTTTCTGACATGCGCGGTTACACTGCCGTAATCGAGAATGCAGGCGGAAAATTTGCTTGTGACACATGTATGGCTGTTGCTCCTTTGAAGGGGCGGTTTAAGGCAATTGCAACGACTTCTGCGAAGGGTTGCTATTACTCGAGGCAAAACTTGATGTTGACAAAAATGGGAAGCTTAGAACAGTGCATACAAGCTGGGGTGACTGGAAAATGGAGTTAAAAGGGCGCGTAATCTCCCGCGGCGTTGCCGAAGCACAGGCATTAACCACCACGCAGCCTATTTCGTTCTATGGTGGGGTTAACCCTGAAACCAGCGAGATACTGGAAAAAGGGCATGAACTTCAGGGACAGTTGATTAAAGGCAAAATCTTGGTTTTTCCAACCGGTAAAGGCTCAACAGTTGGGTCTTATACTCTTTACCGTTTACAGAAAGGTGGGGTTGCTCCTGCTGGAATAGTTAACAAGGAATGCGAAACCGTTGTTGCTGTTGGAACAATCATTTCGAACATCCCCTGTGTTGACCACGTTGACATCTCTGAAATAAAAACGGGGGACATTGTTCGGATAGATAACGGGGTTGTAACCATAAAGAAGTAACCTGAACACCGTTTAGATACAACAAATATGGTGCAAAAAATGAATGCCAAACCAACCATTCTAAAGTTAGGCGGCTCTGTGATAACAGACAAAAACAAACCTCTCACCCCTAACCTTGAGGCAATTGGGCGGTTGGCGGACGAGATTTGTAGCGCAAATGTTTCTCCGCTTATTCTGGTTCATGGTGGGGGCTCTTTTGGGCATCCTGTTGCACAGCAGTATGGAATCGCGGATGGTTTTGTTCACCCTTCGCAGGTGCTGGGTTTTGCTGCGACTCATCTGGCTATGACTCTTCTGAACAGTTGGGTTATGGAGGCGCTGATAAGTCGTAACATTTCCGCTGTGGAGGTTCATCCCTCGTCGTGTTTGGTTACGCATGATGGCAGAATAGAAAAAATGGAAATAAAGCCCCTAAAACGGATGCTCAAGATGGGTGTTGTGCCCGTTTTGTATGGTGACCCTGTTCCAGATTCTAAGAAGGGTTTTGCGATACTTTCAGGTGACCAGCTTGTTTCTTGGTTGGCAATAAATCTTGGCGCAGACCGTATTATTATGGGTGCGGATGTGGATGGTTTGTTTACTTCTGACCCTAAAACAGATTCTTCGGCGCGGCTGATTGGTCATGTTACTTTAAGTGAACTAAAACGTTTAGAGCACAAGATTGAAGGGTCAAAAGCAACTGATGTAACAGGGGGAATGCTTGGAAAGATGCAGGAAATATTGGTGGCTCTTGACCACGGCATTAAAACGTTTGTTGTAAACGCTACCAAGCCTGAACGCGTCTACAAGGCGCTTAAAGGTGAAACCGTAACAGGAACCGTAATCGAGAAAGGTGAAACAGTTGACTGACAAAACAATCAAAGAAAGAAAAGCAGACCACATCGCAATCTGCCTTGAAGAGGATGTTCAAGCCCAGAATGTTTCAGCGGGTTTTGAGGATGTTTCACTTTTGCACAGGGCATTGCCTGAGGTTGAAAGGGAAAAAATTGACCTTTCAACTACTGTTTTGGGTTACAAGTTTTCTGCTCCGCTCTTTGTCGGAGCAATGACTGGCGGCACATTGGAAGCCACAAAAATAAACGGTGCATTGGCTGAAGCGGTTGAAGAGTTTGGTCTTGGTATGGGTGTTGGAAGCCAAAGAATCGCAGTTGACAACCCCAAAGTTGAACATTCCTTTAGTGTGGTACGCGAAAAAGCGCCCACAGCTTTTATTTTAGCTAACATTGGCGGTCCGCAGCTGGTCACCAAATATGGTGTGAAAGAAGCCCAAAAAGCGGTTGAAATGGTTAAAGCGAATGCGTTGGCGGTTCATTTGAATGCGTTACAGGAGGCTGTTCAACCCGAAGGAGACACCAATTACTCGAATCTTGTTCAAAAGATATGCAAGCTTGCTCAAGAGTTAGATGTTCCAGTGGTCGTGAAGGAGACTGGTGCAGGAATCTGTGCAGAGGATGCGTCAATGCTTGATGCAGCGGGTGTTGCAGCAATCGATGTTGCGGGTGTTGGGGGCACAAGTTGGGCTGCTGTGGAGTATTTCCGGGCTAAAGCACGAAACGACGATTCCAGCCAACGACTAGGCGAAACCTTCTGGGACTGGGGCATACCCACTGTTGCGAGTCTTGTGGAGGTCGTTAACTCTGTTCGGTTGCCTGTGATTGCGTCTGGTGGAATACGAACTGGTGTGGATGTGGCAAAATCTTTGGCGTTAGGCGCAAGTTTAGCCAGCGCCACTTACCCGTTTCTAGGTCCTGCCAAGGCTGGTTCAGAACATGTTAAAAAGGCGCTTAATTATTTTGTTGAAGAAGTGAGAAATGCAATGTTTCTTGTTGGCGCAAACAATGTCCAGAAACTGCGGGATGTTCCAGTAGTTTTGACTGGCAAGACTGCTGAGTGGTTACGTTTGCGTGGTTTTCAACCTGAAGTTTATGCGAGGAGAAAAATATGAGCCGTTTATCATCTGAGATTTCTGAGTCTGCCAAGAAGGTGGACATGTTTATTGAACAAGTTGTTTCGTTAGAAAATGAACCTAAGGTTCTTTACCGTGCTGCCCGTCACATAATTGATGCTGGCGGTAAACGGTTACGTCCGTTTCTTGTCCTGAAAACCTGTAAACTTGTTGGCGGAAATGAGCAGAACGCGCTTGCTGCTGCGTCGTCGTTGGAGTTGCTGCACACTTTCACTTTGTTGCATGACGATATAATGGACCAAGACGAGAAACGCAGAGGTGTTCCAAGTGTTCACGCCAAGTGGGGTGTTCCAATCGCTATCGTTGCGGGTGACCTTTTGTTTGCCAAGGTTTTTCAGGCGATAACCGAGCACACAGACACCAAAAAGGTTGCATGCAAACGGATAGTGCAGGTTATCCAAGAAATTAGCGAAGCCACAATAGTTCTTTGTGAAGGACAAACACGGGATATGATGTTTGAAAAGATGGAGACGGTTTCCGAGGCTGAATACTTTGAGATGATTGAAGGCAAAACCGCTGCGTTGTTTGAAACCTCTGCCCGTTGTGGAGGCCTGTTAGGTGGCGCAAACAAAAGTCAGGTCAAACGGCTGGGCACGTATGGGCGGTATGTTGGTATTGCTTTTCAGGTAATCGACGACATATTGGCTTTGACTGCCGATGAGTCTGTTCTGAAGAAGCCTGTTGGGAACGATATCCGTGAGGGTAAACGGACTTTAATTGTTGTTTACGCGCTTCGGAAGGCTTCGAAGGCTCAGCGGGAACAGATTCTTGCGACGTTAGGCAACAAAACTGCCACAGTAGCGCAGATACAGCAAACAATCAAACTGATTGATTCGTTGGGTGCGATTGCTTATGCCAAAAAGTTGGCTGATAAATACATTAAAAAATCGAAAAAGGCGTTATCGCGGTTTCCTGACTGTCCAGAGAAACAGGACCTGTTAAGTCTGGCTGACCTGATTTTTGATAGACAAAACTAAGTTAAGTGGCAACCTTGAACCCGAACGAAAAAAAAGAAGCTCGCGACGTAATCAAAAAAATTGTGTACCTGAACGCGTTACGTTACGGTGGGAAAGCTTCAGAAAAACCCGTTTTCAGCAAACTGCTTGGCGAATATCCCCAGTTCAGGAAAAACGTGAAAGAAGTTGCCCCCTTAATCAAAGAGGTCGTTGACGAAATCAACGCGTTAACCGTGGAGCAACAAAAAGAGGTTGTTCAAGCAAACTGGCCTGTGGCACTGGTTGAGGAGAAAACTGAAGAAAAGAAGCAGTTGCCGCCTTTGCCGAACGCGAAAAAGTATGAAGGGGTTGTTACCCGTTTTTCTCCAAACCCTGATTTTGTTTTGCATCTGGGTTCTGCGCGGGCGATTGTTCTTAGTTATGATTACGCGAAAATGTATGACGGCGTTTTTTATCTGCGCTTTGAAGACACAGACACAAAAACCAAGAAACCAAAACTGGAATACTACGACGCCATCCGCGAGGATTTAAAGTGGCTTGGCTGTTGTTGGGATGCCGCGTTTATTCAAAGCGACCGTTTGCCCCTTTACTACGAGTATGCACAGAAGTTGATTGAATCAGCAAACGCGTATGTTTGCAACTGTGAACGGGAAGTTTTTCAGGAGAAATCAAGGACTGGCAAACCCTGCCCGTGCCGTGTGCTGTCCGCGGACGAGAATTTGGTTCGTTGGAATAAGATGCTGGACGGCAGCTACAAAGAAGGTGAGGCAGTTGTGCGTGTTAAAACCGATTTAGAGCATCCTAATCCTGCTGTTCGGGACTGGCCTGCGTTGCGGATTGTGGACACAGTAGCTTACCCGCATCCCCGTGTGGGCAGCAAATACCGTGTTTGGCCTTTGTACAACTTTTCCACAGGCATCGACGACCACCTGATGGGCATAACCCACATTATACGGGGCAAGGAGCATCTAACAAATCAGGCTCGGCAAGAATACATGTACAAGCATCTGGGTTGGGCGTACCCTGAAACAATTCATTACGGCAGACTCAAAATCACGGACGCGTCGCTTAGTAAATCAGAAATCGTGAAAGGCATGAACAGCGGTTTATACAAACACTGGGACGACCCAAGGCTTGCAACATTAGCGGCGTTAAGACGGCGGGGAATAACCCCTGAGGCAATTCACAGCCTGATAATCGATGTTGGACCAAAACCGCAGGATGTTGTTCTGAGCTGGAAAAACCTGTATGCTTACAACAAAAAAGTTGTTGACCCCACGGCTAAGCGGTTCTTCTTTGTTTCTAACCCTGTAAAGGTAACAATCAGCGGTGTTCCGCACCCGTTTACCTCTAAGATTGCGTTCCACCCAGACCACCCGGAAAAGGGTTACCGCACATTTGAGGTCGTGCCCGTTGATGGTAAAGCTTCTTTTCTTGTTTCAGTGGACGATTTGGAGCTGTTAAATGGTAAGCCTGCAATCCGTTTCATGGACCTGTTTAATTTTCATGTAACAAAAATCGATGACAAAGAAGTCCAAGCAACCTTCCAAAGTGAATCCTACGAAGAGGCTAAGCAGCTTGGTGCGCCGTTGATTCACTGGGTTCCCTTTAGCAGCGGTGTTTCATGCGAGGTTATGATGCCCGACGGCTCTGTGGTTGTTGGTGTTGCTGAGGATGCCTGCAAAATGTTGAAGCAGGGTGAGATTGTTCAGTTCCAGCGGTTTGGTTTTGTTCGTGTTGACAGCGTTGGCGAAAAGTTAGCGGTGTATTTTGCGCATCGTTGATTTTTGGGGTGGTTTTTCGTTTTTTCTGAAAAGTACTGTTTTCAACATACTTCTGTTATTAGTCTTCAAATATGAAACAAATATGCCCGCCGTCTGCTGGGCAACAATTTTTCTTTTTCTAGAAAAACAGAAAAAATACTGTTTTCAACAATGAACCTCTATTAGACTACAAATGATACAAACATGCCAAAATCGTGTGGTTACCAACACAGTTCTTTTATTTGTCAACTGCACACATCTAACTAGCGACCAAACTACGTTGGGGTGGGTGGAATGGGCAAGCATTACAGGTTAGTTTTTGCAGTTTTATTTGTTTCAACTCTAGTTGTGGCTCTACTTCCATCTGTTGTTGCAGAAGAAAACTGCTGGGAAACAAAAGCGGATATGCTCGAGGCGGCATGTCACTATTTGCAGTGTGCTGTTGGGGATGGACGAATATTTGTTATGCGTTTCTACCCAACGAGTCATTCTGATTTGTCATTTAACTATGAATATAATCCCTCATTTGATATCTGGATAGAACGCTCACCTCCGCCGTTCTATGTTGATAACCCTGCTCTTGTTGGGTTCGAAGGTAAAATCTACGTTTTTGGAGGTGGGGTGGTTCAGGTTTATGACCATTCAACTGATTCTTGGTCAACAAAATGTCAAATGTCATGTAATAGGTCAAGTTTAGATGCGCATGTGGTTAACGGAAAAATCTACCTTATCGGAGGCTCTGTGCCGTACGGTCCAGATAACCCTCACCAATATAGGGCTGTGAATATAACCGAAATCTACGACCCTGCCGCTAATCGGTGGACGGTCGGTGCACCGATGCCAAATATTGCTAAAGGTTACGTGTCCGCAGCTATTGACAATAAAATCTACATAATAACTGACCAAACCCAGATTTACGACTGTCAAACAGACACATGGAGCACTGGCTTGCCTTGTCTGTACGTGCCTTTACATGGTGGCGCTGTTGCAACATCGGGTGTTTTGGCACCTAAACGAGTATACGTGTTTGGTGGCGCTCCTGATGGGTCTTCTTCGTATCGTTACACGCAGGTGTATAACCCAGAGACTGGTTCTTGGAGCCTTGCTGCCTTTATGCCTGTTGGTCTTCGAGACTTTGTTGTTGGTGTCGTAGATGATAAAATCTACATCGTTGGTGGTTGCACCAAATTTTTTGGGCCTGCAACAAACCAAACAAGCCTATACACGCCAATCGGATACGGAAACGTTCAAAACCAAAACCAACAACAAGACTCGACAGAACCTGACAGCTCGGAACCGTTTGCGTTATTGAAGTTTGTTGCTTTGCTAGCAACTATTTGTGCAGTGCTGGCTGTTTTGTTGTTCTTGTTTTTGAGAAAACGAACCTAATTTGTTGTTGTTCGTGCTTCTGTTATTAGGTCTGTTAGGGCTGCGAAGGCTTTGCTGACGTCTTCCATGGCTAGTACAAGTATTGTTTCTGTGTAGCAGCTCATGGTTTCTTCGATGTTAATGTGTCTGCGTGACAACGCGTTATAGAATGCCTGCACGCATCCAGGCGTGGACGTTATCTGGTCAGGGCTACGGATGATTATTGTTGACAAGTTCTGTTTTTGGTCGATTACCTCTTTTTTGGAGAATATTGTTGATATCTTGTTGAATGAGTTCAGGTCAGAAATGATGGTTATTATGGTGTTTCCTTCTATGATTTGGAGAAATTCTCCTGAGAATGTGGATAATGTTTTCCGTATTTTTTCTTGGGTTTGTTTTGTTTTTTCCACTGAAACCTTTGCCATGTCTGTTCGGATGTTCAGGTCGCTTCCCGCTACGACTTTGGTTATTTTTCCTTGGAGTATTGTGTAGTTTGTTTTGGCCCGTTTTACTGAGGTTATCACGCTTTCCAAGTTTACGTCTTGGGTTTCGGTTTCTTTGATTTTTGGTATTAGCATGCGTGCGATTGCGCTGTAGTTAGCGTAGTCTCGTTGCAGGGCGTCTTGTAGGGAGAGGTCTTCGTCGATGAGTTTTTGTACTGTTTTCGCGATAGAGTTGACCATTTTTGGTCACATTTGCCCGTTTTCTAAGAATATTGACCAAAATCTATATAAGTGTTTCTCGGATTAACAACCCTCAAACTGGGAAACACCATGAAAGACACAGTAATCTTAGCCTACTCAGGCGGACTAGACACGTCTGTACTCATAAAATGGTTACAAGAAGAATGCGACGTAGAAGTAATCACATTCACAATGGAACTAGGCCAAAACAGTGACCTAGAAAAAGTATCAGAAAAAGCCAACATGTTAGGCGTCAAAAAACACTACTCCATAAACGGCACAGCAGAGTTCATCAAAAACTACGTATTCCCCGCAATCAAAGCAAACTCCCTCTACGAAGGAAAATACCCAATGGCAACCGCCCTTGGACGACCACTAATTGCAGCAAAACTGGTCGAAATCGCCAAAAAAGAAAACGCAGTAGCAGTCGCACACGGCTGTACAGGAAAAGGAAACGACCAAGTACGCTTCGACGTAACAGTCAAGGCGTTGGCTCCTGACCTCAAGGTAATGGCGCCTGTACGCGAATGGGGCATGTGCCGCGAAGCAGAAAT
>JBAZEV010000028.1:0-23892 GCA_041653695.1 Bathyarchaeia archaeon | reverse complement strand
AGAGTGGTACTGGTTTTTTGATTCTTCGGGGAAATGTTCTTTGGTTTTGTGTTCTTTTTTGTTTATTGTTTTATTGCACCAAGGGCAGTCTCTTGGCAGTTCTGCGCCTAGGTCCCACTGAAACTGGGTGAAGCTGACTGTCCGTTTACATATCGGACATTGTTTATTTGGCAAAATTTTGTTTCCCCGTAATTTTTCAATTATGAGCTTAGCTATGTTGGCTCATTAACCATATTATGTGTTATCAGGTATTTATTCAAGTCGTAATGTTATTTGGTGGACACCTTGTTAAGCATCTTGACTTTTGGCGTTTTAACCAGTTTGTCTGGGAATATTTTGCCAAAAACGTTGTTAACGTATTCCCGTAGTGTGAACCTTTCATCTTTTGCTTTACGTTGTAACGCTTTTGTTACACCCATGGTGTACTGCATAGCCTTCTTGGGTTTATCGGCGATAAACTCGGGGATTTCCATGTTTTGCGCAACCCGACACGGTGTACGTTTCCTTAACGTGTCATCAGCAGAAACAAGCTTCAAACGCTAAGGCAAACCTCCCTCCTTTTTTATGAAACAAAATCTCTGTGTGGACTAACTTTGTCGAAGCAGGATATGTTGCAAAAAGTTTAATCATCATCCACATTGTTTCATTTTCTTCGTGCCAAAAACCAAACTAGGCATATGCCGCAGGCAACTGCAACTACTAGGATTATTGCATGTTCTGAACTTAACAGCGATGATGTTACATTGGGCTCTGTTTGTTCATTGTTTGTTGATCCGTGTTCTGTTTGTTCAGGCTCTGGTTCCGTTGTTCCAGCGTCTCCAACGGTAAAGTAAACGGTTTCATATACACATTCACCATCTTTAGTTTCTCCAGCGTAAACCGTTAACCTGTGTGACCCGTCTGCAAGATTTTCTAAAGTAGCATTCCCCTGAGTAGCTACCTTTTTTTGATTGTCTAAACTGTAACCCATCCATAAATCAGTGGCAGTAGCAAAGAAAACAACATCCAAATTGTTGGATTCATAACTCCTGTTTGTGGGCTGAAGCAAAACAACCTGATATGTCAAATCAACGGGGTTTATCAAAGGGTAGCGGTCTATGTTGATTTTGTTTATCACAACAGGGGTATCCATTATGTTTGAGTCCTCTACTTTGTGAGCGCCGTGATACAATTTACGGTAATCACTCCAGAAGTTGCCCTCTGTGCTGTTGTCCCACATGTTGCGAGTTTTGCTTCCGGGATAGACCTGAAAAGTCACACCAACGTTATTGATGAAGTTGTTATGGTAGATTTTGTTGTTACCAACTGAACCAGATATGCTAAGCGCCCAGTTGTTACCCCAAGCAATGTTGTTACCTGTTACTGTGTTATCAGTTGACTCCCCAACGTGGAAGGCGCCTCCTTTACAGTAGATTATCGAGTTTCCAGAAACCAAGTTGTTGCTGCCCCTGTTTAGAATCAGTCCATTCCCGTTGTGGGCAAGGTAATTGTCTGAAATTTTGTTGTCGCTGGAATCTTCAAAATGAATTGCTGCATATGTTGTGTTAGTTACTCTGTTTGTTGATAACGTGTTCGAGTGCGATGCCACGCAGTACATTGCGGAGTCGTTGTTTTCCATAAGATTTTTTGCAATCACGTTCCGTGAAGAACCCTTCATGATGATGGTGTGAGTGTTGTGTTTTTCAATATTTTTTGTAATCAACGAATCCGTGACCTCCATCAAAAGTATGCCACATGCACGGTAAGTGATGTTTAGGTTCTGAACCGTGATGTTGGAGCATCCTACGAGCACCACGTAACCAACGTATTCGGGAACTACCTTGTCGTGTTCCATTGTCCAGTAACATATGGGTGTGCCATCAACAATGTTGGAGTAATCAAACGTGTCAATGAAACGGTCTTCAAAATTGGCGTCGTTAACGTTGTGGGCAAGATAATTATTTTTGAACCCGTTGTTATGAGAATAACAAACTATTGCGTATGTGCTGTTTATAATATGGTTTTCAGTAACCTCGTTGTTTTCTGACAAGTAAAAAACCAGTCCCCTGTTGTTGCCTATTATGTTGTTGTTTGTTATCTGAGAGTTAGTTGTGCCAATCAGCAATACGCCTTCACCGTTTTTGGCAATGCTTAGGCTTTCCACGGCTATTTCGCTGCAGTTGATTAAAGCAACATAACTTGATTCTGAGGGTACAGTTTGGTTGTGCTGGTTTACCCAGTAACAGATTTGTTTGCCTTTTATGGTGTTGGATGAATCAGCATCATTAACAAAGTCTGACACGTTTCCCATGTTGTTGCATTCAACCGAGAAAAATGGTCCGTCACCGTAAATTTCGTTGTTTTTGAAGGTGTTATTTTGGGCGTAACGGATTGAAATTCCCCCACCGGATATGAACTGGTTACCTGAAACGTAGTTATTGGTAGAGTTGTCACAAACAACTACTCCATACGCGTTATTAGAAAAGTTGTTTTTGATTATGCAGCAGTTGGTGGAGCCGCGGATGAATACTCCAGCGTTGAAACTGGTTACGTTCAAGTTACGTATCGTTACGTTATTTCGGTTGGATATGAAAACTCCGCCTTCAGTGCCAATCGACATAGCCCCCGATTTTGAAAGACGGTGACCTTTGCCATTAATTACAATGTCGTCACACTGAACGGTAATCATGCAACCTGAAATATCGTCTGTGAATGTGTAAACGTTATCAACACATCTTATTGGTACGTTGTACGGCGTTATGGTTCCATCGTCTTGAATGCAGATTTCCATCAACGGAGGATAATGGTAATTTGCGTTTACAAAACCAACATTCTGAACAAACACGGTAACCTGAAACAGTAACATCAAAACCATCAAGAAGACAATTTGTTTGTTCAGTTTTTTCATTCAGAAACACTTCACGAGCTACAGGTTTCTTTAGTTCATCCGATTCGTTGTGCATCAATAATTTATCTTGAAAATCTCTTTTAGATTTTTTTGTCAAGAAACCTTGACCCAAAAAAACGGAAAACAGAACGATGCTGGTCAAGAAATGTTGACTAGCCCATTTTCAGGGCTAAAACCTTGTTTAAGAATGAAAAACTTCAGTATAGACATTGTTAACGTATTCCCGCAACGTTAAGCCTTCGTCTTTTGCCAAGCCATGCAACGCCTTGGTTACGCCGTTGTGTACTGCATAGCCTTCTTGGGTTTATCGGCGATAAACTCGGGGATTTCCATGTTTTGTGCTACGCGGCGCAGTATACGTTTTCTTAGCGGGTCATCGGTTGAGGCGAGCTTCAAACGTAGCGGTAACCGTAACGCGAAGTCCACAACCGGGCAGTCGATATATGGCAGGCGGAGTTCAACGTTTTGGCTGCTGCAGATTTGGTTGTCCCGTTGGAAGTTTTGGCTGTAAGCGTTTTTTACGTCGTTGAACATGGTTTTTTCTACGGCTTCTGCTCCCATGTTCTTGTATTCAGTCAGGTAACGTTGATACCCGCCGAACAGTTCATCTGCTCCCTGACCCGCAAGTAACACGTTGTGCCCCAGTTTTTGGGCTGTTTGTGCCAGCCAATAAAACGGAATCGCGATGCACGCGTTTACGGCGTGATTTTCTTCGATTAACCACAGCGCCTTCGGTAGGGTCTGTTTTAGGTTATCTATCGTGTATGTCTGAGTGTGCAACGGCAACTCTAGCACTTCGGCGGCTTGTTCTGCCAACTCGACGTCATGCTGGTTTTTCAGTCCCACCGCGATTAGTTGAACGTTTAACCCAACATTTTTTGCCAAAACCGCAACAACACTGCTGTCCACGCCGCCAGAAAACGCAACCGCAACGCGGTCAAGGTCTGAAACCTGCCGTCGAGTAGCATCCAAAAGCAACAGTTCTAGGGCTTCGGATGCGGTTTGCATATCCACCACAGATTTAGGTGACGTATACAACGTTTTTTCCTCGGTAAACGTGAACCCACTCGGCGTTATTGTTGCCACATTTCCAGGCGGAAAAGACTCAACGTTTGTTAACCCAAGTTTCCAGAGTGCCTTACGTTCGGATGCTACAGCACAGATGGAGTCGTTTTCGGCGTAGTACAGTGGTGTTGTTCCGAAAACGTCTCGTCCAACGGTTAATCTGTCGGGTTGGGCAACCGCAAAAACGTATGAGCCAGCCATCTTTTCTACGGTGCTATACGCATTTTTTATTGGGTTAGAACCCAGTTTTTCGGCTATTTCTTTTGGTTCTGAAGCCCCCGGAAGGTTCGGGGCAGGATAAATGTGTCCTTCAAAAACGAGTGTGAAGCCGTTGCCTTGAACGGGTTGCATGTGGTCTCTTGGGAGTGTTTTTGAATAGTTATGTCCCAGAACAACGTTTGAAATGTTTGCGGGCTTTAGTTCGTTCAGTGTTTTGGCTGTTGTTACCGTTGTTGGTGTCGATAAGCCGTGACCGTCGTTTCCGCGGTGCTTTAACGCATTTAACATTTCAATTACGTCTGGTGTTACGTCTTGGTTTTGTTTGCTTATTGCAGCTACTAGTGCCCCCATTTTCTTTTCTCCTTACGACACACTATTTAGGCGAAACTGGTAAAAAGCCTTGGTTAATACATTTAGTTATCGTTTGTGGAGGACAACAAGAATGCCGATTTTACCGATAGATACTGGTCGTTATGGCTCTGTTGAGATGTTAAAGATTTTTGACGAAGAAAACAGGCTTCAAAAAATGTTAGACGTCGAAGCCGCCCTCGCCTATGCTCACAGCCAAGTCGGAAACATCCCAAAGGCAGACGCGGAGATGATAACCAAAAAAGCGTCCACAAAATATGTGAAACTGGACAGAGTCAAAGAAATCGAAAACGCAACCCGTCACGACATCATGGCACTGGTACGCGCCTTATCCGAGGTCTGCGGAACAAGCGGTTCATATGTCCACTTAGGCGCAACAAGCTCAGACATCCTAGACACCGCAACCGCCCTGCAACTAAAAGAGGCAACACAGATAATCGAAAACAGGCTAAACGAACTGGAATCGGTTCTTCTTAAACGTGCAGAACAACACAAAAACGCGGTTATGATGGGCAGAACCCATGGACAGCACGCGTTGCCGACAACGTTTGGTTTCAAGTTTGCGGTTTGGACACGCGAAAACGCACGACACATTCAACGGCTACACGACTGCAAAAAACGTTTGCTTGCAGGTAAAATGAGCGGCGCAGTTGGCACACAGGCGGGGCTTGGACCCGAGGGGCTGCGGATTCAGGAGCTTGTTATGGAACGGCTTGGAATTGGTGCGTCTGAGATTTCCACCCAGATAATACAACGGGACCGTTACGCCGAGTTAACTTGTGTTTTGGCGGTTTTGGCTTCCAGTTTAGATGGTATTGCTGCTGAGATTCGGGAACTGCAACGTCCCGAGATTGCGGAGGCATTTGAGGCTTTTGAACAAAAGAAACAGGTTGGCAGCTCAACAATGCCGCATAAACGTAACCCCATGATAAGTGAACGAATCTGCGGTTTAGCCAAAATACTGCGCAGCCTAGTTTTGCCTGCGCTGGAAAACGTTCCCACGTGGCATGAACGGGACCTTACGCAGTCGTCGTGTGAACGTTTTGTCATCCCCGAGGAATGCATACTCATCGATTACATGCTGATTTTGATGATACGCGTGCTAAACGGGTTAGACGTAGACGAAAAACGAATGCAACAAAACATGAACATCACGCAGGGACGAATGATGTCCGAAGCAGTTATGCTCACACTGGTAAAGAAAGGCTTAGGCAGACAAGAAGCCCACGAACTCATACGACAACTTGCGATAAAAAGCCACAACGAACAAACACAGTTCAAACAGGTCTTAGCCGAAAACGGCACAGCCAAAAAACTGTTAACAACACAGGAAATCGAACATGTAATGGACCCACGTAACTATCTGGGAACGGCAATCCAGCAGATAGAGCAGGTAATAGAAAAAACCAAACAGGAACGGAAAAACAGGGGCTTACAAAAATAGCACACGGTTAAACTGATTAATGTTGCCCTGTCAGTTTAGAAGAATACTGTGTCAGAGTTATAACAACTATTAACCTAATATAAACAGACGTCAACATCAAATAAAAATTATGATTATACATGTTGAAATAAATTCTGTATTTTTGTTGTTCATTAATTGGGAAAAACTTATAATTACAAACAACAAAATAATTACCGAAGCTTAGCTTCAAATATACGGGGGAGAAAAAATGCTAAAAATTCGAATAGTTGAATATATGTTATTGCTTTTACTGATTGCGCTTATGACCTCAAACATACTAACACAAACAATGACTGTGAAAGCTGACAATGTGGCAACACAATGGGGTTTTTTGACTACTGGATATGACCCTGATGAAAAAACTTGGCAAACACAACTTTGTGATGCTGTTACCGATTTTTACCCTGGTAGTTATTACGCACAAGATGCATATTGGACACTTAGTACTGATACAAACTTATATAACACACTTCAATGGTGTCAAGAAAATTCCACATGGTCCACAACATTTTGGGTTGGTGATTTTTATCCGTACTATGTAACAAATCAATATGGCAGCACTTTGCATCACTTTTTCTACGGGTACAATGGTAATGATGTTTCGGATTATGAGGCAAAGCCAAATGCCAACTATTTGCAAGCAAGTAAACAATATTTCTGCTTTATTTGGACATGTGTATGTGGCGGTTGTTATTGGGATCCAGGTTACGTTCCTGGCGATTCACTATATGGATACACCGATTTTGATAACTATACACTTACAGTGGGAATGCCTTATGCATTTACAGGGACAAACGGTATGAGTTTAGATGGATATGGTGATTCTGACGCAGGCAACTATTGTTACATTGGATGGGAAAACACATCTTGGGAAGTTCAGACAGTAGCTAATAGCACTGATCCCGAAAACGATGCTTTAGGTTGGTTCATATACTTTTTCTATAGTCATATGCTAGAGCAAAATCGTCCATCGGTTTATCAAAGTCTTAACTTTGCATCAGATGTAATGTGGGGCTGCTCATATGGGAGTTCAACTCTAGACTACGGATATGAAGACACGACCAGCCCAGGAGGACCTTATTGGTGCCGTTTAAGAGTGTATGGCAATTCAGACATATGTTTCCCATAAGGAGGTAATAGACTATGAGTAAATCAAAATCTAAAAGAGTTTTTACACAATTGGCAGTTTTTGTATTAGTTTTTTCTGCTCTTCTATTACCTGTTGATAACGTGTTTTCAGCAGAAACGACGGCTATTGACAAAACGGCAACATTCCTGACAGACGTTATTTGTCTTGACTTAACTAAATACAATGTAACATGCTATGAACATGATATTATTTTGCCTGACTATTACCCATTTAACATTACACGATATTTCCATGAGCAATATGTGAGCTATACCCTCGAGTCTAAGGTTAGCAACATTACAGCTGATTGTTATTTCAAAAACGGACAAATAGAATTTTGCAGACTATATTTTGAAGGTTCACCAATATACACTAATACTCCTACAGACATCAGACAAACAACAGAAGAGACTATCCAAAGATATCAGACGTTTGTTACACAAAACTACAGAATTGACACTACTTACCTAGAACAAGCCAAAAACATATTCAATGCTTGTTCCACAGATAAACCAATAACCCGCATTGTGGATAACTTCAAACTTGTTATATCAACAAATACAAATAATGAAACATCAATTCACTGGATTTATACTGAAAAAGACATAGATATCGACAATAAACGAATAACACTTGAGTTTGACCAGAACGGGAATCTATATTATTTCCGAGACACATGGAGTCTGTACTCGGTAGGACCTTTAGAAACAATTTCTGAAGAGGAGTTCATAAGTTTAGCACTGGAAGCCGCTAAGAACTGCACATTGGCATTTGTTATAGATGATAATGGAACCACTGTTGAAGTTAAACCTGATATGACTAACGTAACATACAATGCTTGGTTCAGCATGGCACCAAGACATTCTGCAACATTGTATCCATATTGGCGAGTTATGTTTTTTTTTGAGAAACCACTTTACTCGGCAGTAGGTATGCAAGTCGGAATCTGGGGAGACACACAAGAAATTGAATTCTGCAGCAATTTTGGCACTCTCGGAGATCACGGAGAAACTTCATCAAGCGAGACCACAACTAACAACTCGGACAATCAAGGAGTTGCTGGGAGCGATTCACTATTAAATAGCTATCTGATTATTGGACTAGCTGGAACCGTTACCACATTTGCAATCATAGTTACATGGTATACCAAGAAAAAAAGCAAATAACAAATTCCCTCTTTTTTTGATTTTGCACTATCACGTCAAAAATTGCACTTAACAACTAGAAAAAATGGTCTAAACTTGATTCAGCATTTTTCCCTTTTTTTATGCGCTCCCATTCTTCGTCTTTGACCAATGCGCCAATTTCTTCTTTGATTTTCTTGGCTAACTGTGGTCCAAACATGGGCAACGCCGTTAACTGGGCAATGGGAACCTGTTTGATGTCGTCGATTGTTTTCAAGTTGTTGTTGTAAAGAACCCTTGCCCTTGCGCGTCCAACACCTTCCAGTTTAACCAGCGACAGTAGTTCAGGTTTGACTCCTTTCTCGACGCGGACAACTAGTTTAGTTAACTGTTCCAGCAAATCTTTGTGCTTAAACAAGGTCGCCAACTCAAGCGAGGCATTCAAAAGCCATTTTGCGGTGGTTATGATACGGTAGAGGTCGCCTGGTTGGACGTTGAAGCGTTCTATCATGTCGTCTTCGGTGGTTTCGTTCATCCACGCTTTTAGTACCCACGCAAGTTTTGCTTCACCTAAGAATTCTTCAAAAGCGAGCCTGTCCATCCACGGGTCGGGGAGGTTGCACATGAACTCGTCTTTGTGGTCTTCCACGAAAAAAGAGACTTCATCTATTTCTTTGGCGTATGGACGCATTTTCGGAACCATGTCTGGGGTTCGGGCAATCATGTGCAGAAAACTAACATCCGTCAGGTTGTCGGCACGGTTCGTAAGGGCATCCCTTAACAACACGCCTGATACGGGGTCAAGGTAAAGCTCCGAGACTCTTCGTCCAAACTTGGTTGCGGTTACGGTTCCGCCTTCGTTTTCTATCATTTTTTCGCTATACAAGAACCCTAAACTGCGTTGTATAACGCCTCTTATCGCCTTGGGGTCATACTGGAACGCGTAGAATGTTCGGTCAAAGAAATCGAAAACGCCTTGTTCGCTGTGCGCAAAATCGGATGCAACCGTAGCCAAAACATGTGACCGCAAAATACGTTCCACCGCCAACCGCGACCAGATACGTTCCGTGTCCGCGAGGATGTAGCTTTCCATCAAGTAGTCGCGTTCGTCCTCGGTTTTGGCGATGAGTATCGAGTCCCCAACCTTGTCATATGCTGGTCTGCCTGCGCGTCCTGCCATCTGTTTGTATTCAAGAACCGCAATCGGGTAAAACCCGTATCCGGGTTCGTATCGGCGGTAATCGTTAACGATAACAACGCGGGCGGGAAGGTTCACACCAAATGCCAGTGTTGGAGTTGCGGTTAGTATCTTGATTTTGCCTTCCTTGAACGCGTTTTCTATCAGTTTTCTGTGCCCACCACCCAAACCCGCGTGATGAAACGCAACGCCATATTGAATTGATTCGGCTAACTGTTCGCTGATACGCGTCCGCGCACCCGTAGCATAAACTTGTTCGGATAACTCTTTAAGCGTACGTTTCAACGGCTTGGAAATCAACGGTTTAATCGCACCCGCCAACTTTTTGGCTAGGCTAATCGAGTTTCTTCGTGTACCCGCAAAAACAAGGGCTTGTCCACCAGTTTTTACCGTGTAAAACGCCAAATTCTGGGTTGGGTCTTTGGCGTTTTTGTCTATTTTTTGGGCGCCGCCATCCTTGAACAGGACCTCGTCATACAAGAATACTCCTTCACGAAGAGTAACCGGACGCCAGTTAGTTGTAACCGCGATTGCTTTGAGCCACTCTGCAACTTCGTCAACGTTTTTAATTGTTGCACTCAAAACAACCAACTGAATATCAGGGTTAACCTGCATCAAACGCGCCAAAACAACCTCCAACGTTGGTCCGCGGCTGGCGTCATTAAGAAGGTGAACCTCATCCGCGACCACCAAAGAGATTTCGCTTACCCATTTTGCCCTGTGCCGCAGCAACGAGTCCGCTTTTTCGTTAGTAGTTACGATAATGTCATGCTTGCCCATCCAAGGGTCGCTACTGTCAAAATCGCCTGTGCTGATGCCCACGCTGATATGTCTGCCGTTGTCTTTTTTTATTTTGTTATATTTCTGGAATGATTCATATTTTTCAGACGCCAGTGCCCGAAGCGGAGAAAGATACAACACCTTGCCGTTCCGCTCAAGAACATGTTTCATTGCGCACAGTTCAGCAATCAACGTTTTACCCGAAGCAGTGGGGCTTGCTAAAACCAGATTTTTGCCTTCCAACGCACCCGCATTAATGGCGTCTTCTTGGGGTGGGAATAGTTCGGTTACACCTGCTTCGATTAAAACCTGTTTGGCGGAATCGTGCAGCGGCAGTTCTTTGATTTTCACTGTTTACGCCTTTGTTATGTCTTTTTCAGGAACCCTTCACGGGGAGCAAACAATGTGCCTTCTTTTAGCATCTGGCTGATAAGCCGCTCTGCCTCGCCGGACAAGATGTCGAACTCTGATTGCAGGCGTTCTATCAAACGTTCTTTGTCTACTATGCCTGTTTCTTTTTCCATTGTAGAAATCAAGCCCAACAACACAGACATCTTGTCACGTAGGCTCTTTGGTTTGCCTGTCATCAAAATGTCGATGTCAAACTTGTTACTTGAAATGTCGATGCCAACCTGTTCAAGGGACTTCTTCATTATCTCGATTGCACGTTCGGCATCTTCACCTGTTACCTCCTCACGAAGAGCCACACGGGCACGCGCCTCGGCGATACGAACCAAAGACTCCAACTGACGCGCAGTAATAGCAACGGGTGTGCCCTCGGTTTCGCTGGCAGAACGCATAAGCAAATAAAAGTCCTTAAGCTGCTCAAGGGCGTCTTGGCTCAGGACCGGGAAAATGTTTTTGGCGTAACTCACATATTTACGGAAAAGCTCAGCGTCTACTGGCGGGTCAACAGGCGAAACACCAGTTCGGTGCAAATCCAAAATGTGCTCAGTCATCAACGAGTCACGGGTACGCTCAGGTGTATCCCGCATTACGAAAATCAGGTCAAAACGTGAAAGGATAGTAACAGGCAACGAAATGTTCTCACTAACCGTGCGGTAAGGGTCGTAACGTCCCAACGTTGGGTTAGCCGCAGCCAAAATCGAGGTCCGCGCATTCAAAGTTGCAACAATACCCCCCTTCGCAACTGAAACCGTGTGCTGTTCCATTACCTCGTGGATGGCTACTCGGTCTTCTGTGCGCATTTTGTCCATTTCGTCGATAGCGGCAACACCTTTATCCGCTAAAACCAACGCGCCAGCCTCAAGAGTCATACCACCAGTCTTGTCGCGCAGAACAGCGGCGGTTAAACCCGCAGCAGTGGTTCCACGACCGCTAGTATATAATCCACGTGGAGCAATTTTTGCCACATACTGCAGCAACTGAGATTTAGCGGTACCGGGGTCACCCACCATCAGAACGTTCATGTCCCCTCTGATTGTAATGTCTGGAAAATGTTTTGATGTGCCTCCAAACAAAAGGTACATAATGGCCTCTTTGATGTGTTCGTTACCATAAATCGAAGGCGCAAGTGAATGCAGAATCTTGGCGTGAATCTCGGGGTCTTTGGACAGTTCGATAATCTGGCGTTCCTCTTCGGGTGTAGCAACCAGTTTCTCGGGTTCCTTGCTTACCACATCGATATAGTTAGTGTCCAAATGCAACGTAAACGAACGCAGATGCCCAACACGGGGCACAGCGGGCGCAACTGCTCGGGTAACTCCAACTACACATACGTGGTCTCCAGGTCGTGCAGCGTCAACGATGTCACGTTCAAGAAGTTTTATGTCTAACCAACGTGGAAGCTGACCCGGCGGAAGGTCTTCGGGGCGTTCCTGTATACGCACATCCTGAGAGTCAATAAACGTGGATTCTTCCATGACAAAATCAAACGAACTTTTGCGTCTGCACTCTGGAGCACTGCACGCTAAAGGTGCAGTTAAAAACGGTCCACTCTGCGGAATAACAGACATCGCACCACACCATTTGCACTTGAATGCACCCTCCATAACCATTGGTCGGGCGGGGCTGGCGCGGACAACAATGCCTTCTAGCATAACCATTTTGCTGATATGCTTAGAACCCAGCAAACGTAGCGGAGTGGGTTCAAGCAGGTTACTAAAACGCACAGTAACTTTTTGGATTTCTTCCGCAAACTCGGGTTCTTCAATTTGTAGCTGTGCAAACGCGGCACGGTTTGCGTATTCCATGTATTCGTCTGGTTTATCCAGTAGCTGCTGGGCTAGTTTTGGTTCATTTGCGAGGAGGTCATCAAATTCTACAACAAACGATCTTTTTCCAGTAACCGCCATAACCGAAAGTTGTTCACGGTATTTTGGTGCCTTGAATATGTTCAGAAACAGGGCTTCAGGGTCGCCTGTTAATACTTCCTCGGTCATGTTTGGTCGCCTCCATCAAGCAGGTGCAGGATTGTTTCTCGCCATCTGCTGATTATGTCATATAAATAATTGTACAGTTCTTCTTCTTCTTTTGTTAAACTACGGGTAATCTGGGCGTCTGTAGACTGCGCCGAAGAAGCCAAAGCAACAATTTTTTTGAGTCGCATACGTGTTATGTCGTTTGAGAGGTTTTGTGCTTCCTCGTATTCTGCCCGTTTTTCGGGTTTTTTGATTGTTTCTTCGCCTAGGTCTTTGAGGAAACGCCTCAGTTTAGGGTAAAAATCCCGAGAAATCGAGATAACCTTCTGCGAGGTTTGCACGCGTTCTTTCCACTGAAGTTTTTTAAGTGCCATCAAATCCAGTGGTTCTTCCATTCTGATTCGGGCGATTCCCGATTTTTTCAGTTCTTGGGCTATCCACAGTTTGACTTCGTATTCTTTTCCTTCCTTGAACGGACCAACCGTTGCGCCTGGAAGGTCGATTGCGGGGCTGTCCCTGTTTGCCACTACCTTTACGGACATGTTTTCATAAACGAAGTCGGCGTCACCAATAGACGCAACAGGATCAGACGACAAACCCAATGTTTCTCCTAGACAGGATATTGTTTCACACAAACAATGTAACGGACAGATATAAAACGTTAATCAAAATAAAAACAACAAAAAAACGTTGCTAAAAAGTGCGCAGTTAATGTTGTTTGATGCTACGCTTAATGGTAAATTGGAGGCAAAACTGGTTTTTTGAGTGAATTTCGCCAAGATTTATGAACATAAACGGCTATGTAATACTAAAGAAAAGTTTTGAAGAGGTTTGGTTTTAGATGAAAGATAAACTTGTTTTGGCTACTATGCCTTCGATTCCTAAATACGAAGTTGAGGACGTTCTTGGAATAGTCTACGGGTCTAGCACCCGAACAAGGGGTGTTGGCGGTCGGTTTGTTTCTGGTATTCAAGCACTTACAGGCGGAAAAGGCACAGCATACGCAGAGGAAATAGAAAAAGCCCGAAAAGAGGCAATAGAAGACCTGAAAGCAGAGGCAATAAAACTGGGCGCTGACGGGGTTCTTTCCATAGACTTTGAAACCTCAGAGGTTTTGGAAGGATTCATTCTCGTTAACGCTTATGGGACAGCAGTAAAATTCAAAGAACAAACACAACCCGATTCAGGCATTTAACAAATCTTAAAAGTTGAACACAACAAAAAACAGTATATGAAAATCGTAAAAGAACCTTTTACCGCCCTTTTTCCTTGCCCAGTTGTTCTTGTAACCTGTTTAGATGCTGCGGGTAAACCGAATATTATTACTTTGGCGTGGGTTGGAACCGTTTGTTCTGAGCCGCCAACGGTTGCGTTGGGGGTTCGTCCTTCACGTTACAGCCACGATTTAATCATGACCAGCAAAGAGTTTGTTGTCAACATTCCCTCAGCAGAGCATATAGTAGAAACCGATTACTGTGGTGTAACCTCGGGCAGGGAAGTTGACAAGTTTTCTGAAACCAAGTTCACACCATTGCCAGCCGTTAAAGTGAAGGCTCCGCTGATTAAGGAGTGCCCCGTGAACATGGAATGCGTTTTAACTTATACGGTTTCGTTGGGTACGCATGACGTGTTCTTTGGTAAGGTTGTTCAGGTACACATCGACGAAGAGGTTCAAAACAAGAAAGGACGTATTGACTTCAAGAAAGCTGAGCCGTTCACGTATAATCAAGGTGAATACTGGAGCCTGAAAAAGAAACTGGGAACCTATGGGTTCTCAAAACAGGAGTAACACCCAAAGAGTGTTCAATGTCTATGTTGAGTGCAGATTTATAACGGTGGTTTTTCTATTAATCGAGACGGAGGCTAACAGTTGAGTTACGAGATGTGGGCAGAAAAGTATCGCCCCAAGTCCCTAAACCAGATAATCAACCAAAAAGATATTGTTGACCGCCTACGAAGTTTTGCACAGGCAAAAAATATTCCTCACTGTATCTTTGCGGGTCCACCAGGAACAGGTAAAACAACCGCCGCGTTGTGTTTGGCAAGAGACCTCTACGGCACAACCTACCGTGAACACCTGATGGAACTAAACGCCAGCGATGAGCGGGGAATAAAAATTGTGCGGGAAACGGTGAAAACTTTTGCCCGAACCCGTTCCATCGGCGAAATACCTTTCAAGATACTGATTTTGGACGAAGCCGACAACATGACCTCTGATGCCCAGCAGGCTCTTAGGCGGACTATGGAGCGTTTCACTGAAACTTGTCGTTTTATCATGATTGCAAACTACAGCGGCAAAATCATTGAGCCTCTTCAGTCTAGGTGTGCGCCTTTCAGGTTCTCGTACATGAATATCGAAGACCAGAACCGTTACCTGAAGAATCTAATCGAAAAAGAGAACATCAAAATCTTGGATGAGGGCTACGACGCAATCTTTGAGGTCAGCGGAGGCGACCTACGCCGGGCAACCAATACGTTGCAGGCTGCGGCGTCGATAGGCAAAGTGATAGATGCTGACACGGTTTACTCTGTAACTGGGCGCGCCAACCCCGAAGACGTCAGCGACATGATAAAAACCGCCATGAAAGACGATTTTTTGGGTGCCCGAAAAAAGCTTCGGGACATGATAATGAAATACGGTGTAGCAGGCAGTGACATCGTGAAACAGATACACACAGAGGTCTTCCGTTCCATGCTGCCTGACATGTGGAAGGTTACATTAAGCGAAGCCATTGCCGAGGCAGATTTTCGTTTGGTTCAAGGCGCAGACGTGGAAGTTCAACTAAGTGCGCTTCTTGCGCGGTTCACTGAAGCGGGTCAAGAATTAAGCAGAGGCTGTTAACTGTTTGTCCACCACTTGGACCCAGAAACATAAACCTCAAACGTTAAACGAGATAGTGGGCAACAAGGATGCCAAACAACAGTTTTTGAACTGGTTGCAGTCATGGAACACTGGGATACCGAAACTGCGGGCTGCGCTGTTGCATGGGTCGCCTGGAATCGGCAAAACAGTAACCATCGAAACCGCTGCCAAAGAACTAAACATGGAACTGGTTGAAACAAACGCCAGCGACTACCGAACTGCAGAGGATATCAAACGTTTTGCGGGTCTTGCCTCGCAGTATTCTACGTTGTTTGGCAAAAAACGGTTAGTCCTGTTAGATGAAGTAGATGGAATCGCGGGCAAAGAAGACCGCGGCGGAATGAAAGAGTTAACCACCGTTTTGAAGGACACCCGAACACCTGTTGTGTTAACAGCAAACGACGCGTACAGCAGCCGTTTTGCTACTATGCGTAAATACTGTATGGTTATCGTTTTCAAGAACCCCACGGTACGTGAGGTTGTTTCGCACCTGAAACTTATCTGCGCCAAAGAAGGCATTGATGCCGACGAAGAGGCACTCAAGTTTATTGCTGAACGTTCAGGTCGGGATGTTCGTTCTGCAGTTAACGATTTACAGGCGTTAGCACAGGGCAAAACACGTCTTGTTTTAGGTGACGTTCAATGGCTCGCGGGCAGGGACCGTAAAGAGGAAATCTTCAAGGTGTTGCAAACCATAATCTATTCCAAGGACGGGTTTGAAGCAAAAAAGGCGGTCAGCAGTTCGGATGTGGACCCTGATATGCTGTTTAATTGGATATACGAAAACGTTCCATATCACTTCACTGACCCCCATGACCTTGTTAAGGCATTGGACTTTTTGTCACTGGCAGACATTTACCGAAAACGCATCATGGACATTCAGTACTGGGCGTTACTGCGTTACGTTATAGATTTCATGTCCGCAGGAGTAACTGCCTCTAGGCAACACAGCAAACCCGCGGGGTGGGTTCCGTTCCGTTTTCCGGGAAAAATCCAGATGCTATCCCGAAGCAAAGCAGACCGCGCATTCCAAACCACGATTGGACTGAAAATAAGCAAACGTTGCCACATGTCCGCAACCAGCAGCATAAACGAGATAATACCTTACATCCGGATAATCTTTGAAAACAACCCCGAAATGGCTGCGGGGCTAGTTGAGTGGTTTGATTTCGACGACGAAATGGTAGATTACCTTGCTGGTGGAAAGAAGCAAACAAAACTTATAGCCGCTAAACTGGGTTAACCTGTTTAGGGTAATGGTCGTTGACCTATGGTTAATGGCAAACTGAGTTCTTGTCCGTTTCTATCAACTAAAATGTCAACGGTGTCGCCGGGTTGTTTGTTGCGTTCGATATAAACGACGATATCAGTTAAACGGCGTACAACCAAGCCGTCAACGCCAATGATTACGTCCCCGCCAACTGTTACTATTCTGCCGTCAACAATTATGGTTGTGTATCCGCCACGTAAGCCTGCTTGGTCTGCGGGTCCACCTGTTGTTACCTCCGAGATTAGTGCGCCATATGGTTTGTTCAAGTCGATGGCGTCTGCGATGGCAAGTGTTACGTCCTGTGCGATTACGCCCAGCCATGGGTGGTTGTATGAGCCTGTTTCGGTTAAAGAGTCGATTTCCCGTTTTATTGTATCTGATGGAATCGCAAAACCGATACCCAAAAAAGTACCAGTTACGGACGTTATGGCGCTGTTTACGCCGACTACTTGTCCTTTCAGGTTAACCAAAGGTCCGCCAGAGTTTCCGGGGTTTACTGCTGCGTCCATCTGGATTATATCGATTATTACATAGTTTTCGGCGGTGTTCATGCTACGACCCAGCGATGAAACAATTCCAACGGTCAGGGTGTCGCTAAGACCAAACGGGTTACCCATCGCGGCAACGGGTTCGCCTACCGCTAAATCAGCTGACGCCCCCAGCACGACTGGTTTTAAGGTTGTGACTTTTGGGTCTACTTTTATTATTGCCAAGTCGCTGTAGATGTCTGTTCCGATTACCTGTGCTGAGGTTACGTTTCCATCCGCGAATGTTACCTGAATTGTGTAGGTGTCTTCGATTACGTGGTAATTAGTTATTATGTGCCCTTTTGTGTCGTAGATGAACCCTGAGCCCAGACCTAGGTCGGTTTGGATGAGGACTACGGAGTCTTTTAGTTGGTTGTAAATTGTAGGCCAAGGCACAAGCCCAGTTTGGTCGATTGCATCAAAGATTTCTAGCTGGTTTTGCAGGTCTTGTATCTGGTTGTTTTGTTGTTCAAGGCGTTTATCTAACTGTTGCAGCTGGTTTTGGGTGCTTGAAAGCGCCAATGCCAATACTGTGGTGTTTAGAACAAGTATCACGAAAATGGTAACCGTAACGTACGACCGTTTACTTGGTGCAGAATCCAAACTTTGAGCCATAATCAATCAACCAACCAGTTTAACAGACATATACATTCTAAGTTTTTCGATTAATAAACACACAAAAAACGGTTTCGCTGGGTACACAACTTACATAAACAGGGCAGAGAAAATAAAGAACAGTTTACGGTGTGTTTTATGTCTGCAACTCAGCTAGATTGTATTCCCTCCAAAGAATTATACAAAGATGTCCTAGTCAGGTTAACCAGCGGAAACGAGATAACTTTGAACTATTTTGAACTCAAAAACGAAGACGTAAAAATCCCCGCCCATGTACACCCAGTTGAACATCTGGTCATCGTTTTACATGGAAGCATGGAGTTTGTTTTTGAAGACAAAAAAGTGATAATGAACCCCAACGACACAATGTTTGTTCCCGCCAACGTCCGCCACACAGCCGTAGTCCTAATTGGTCCAGTGAAAGCACTGGAAATCTACAGACTTGCCGAAGACGAATACTACAACAGGTAAGGCGCAGAATCGCACATTTGCACCGAATCCTGCTGGAAATCTTCTAGCCAACCCGCTGTTTCGTTTGCTGGGTGTTTGAATATTTTTCCGATGTTGGCGCTGTCTTTGGCTTGGTGATACTTGAAGTATATCTCATCACCATATGTGCCTAGGATTTCGATTTTTCCAGTCCGATGCGACATAATAAACCTGAACCGTTTACTGTGACCGTTGCAGTGTTTTTTTGCTTCTTCAACAATTTGGATGCCTCTGCACAGGGATACCTGAAAGTTGTGTTTTACCCGTTTTACGGGTCTGCACTGGAAAACGTAGTATGGCAGAACGCCGATGCTCACCAGTTTGTTCTGTAAATTAGCCAACACGATGGGGTCGTCGTTGACGCCTTTGAGCAAAACGGTTTGGTTGTTCACGATTACACCCGCTTTTATCAGGTTATCAACGCCTTTGATTGACTGTTTTGTTATCTCGTTTGGGTGGTTGAACTGTGTAACAACGTAGATTCGGCGTTCAGGGCGGGAATATTTCGAGAAAATGTTTAACAGTTCACGGTCTTTGAAACGTGACGGAAACGTTACGGGCACTCTGCTGCCAAACCGAATAAAAGTTAGTTGTGGAAACTCAAGAATTGAAAGCAGTTTTTCGATTACCTCGTTTTCGAGTACAAGGGGGTCGCCGCCAGTGATTAAAACGTTGTTTATTTGTTTATGCTGTTTTATGTAAACCGCGGCGTCCTCGAAACGTTCAAGCAGTTCTTTGGTTGGTACGCCAACCAACCGTTTTCTGAAGCAGTGCCTGCAGTACATTGCACATTTGTTTGTTGCCAAAATAAGGGCAGTTTCATTGTATTTGTGTTGCAGCCCCAACATCTTGGTGTTTTCTGCTTCACCGCTTGTGTCATACGCGCCTTCAAGATTAAACTCCTCCATGGACGGAATCGCCATCCTGCGTATGGGGTCTTCGGGGTCGTCCCAGTTTATCAACGACAAATAATACGGAGTAACGCACATTGGGTGACGCTGTGTGATTTGTTTTAGTTTTTTCTCTTCAGTAGGCGATAAATCAGTGAACCGTTTGAGTTGTTCAACTGTATAAATACTATTTTCCATCAATATTTTCATCCTCAGAAACCGAATTTACAAGCCTGTTAGCAACCAAGTTCGCCTTCTGTTCAGTGAGCCTGTAGAATGTTCGTCCAATATCGTAAACAAACAACATCATTACACCAAGCGCACCATACGTGGTGACCTGCTGCAACACGGGCTCGATATCTGGAAGTATGCTCAACAACGGAAGCAATGCAGCGGCAACCAAAAGAACCGCAACGATACACATAATATCCTTGAAAACACGTTGTCTGGACAATCCATCCTTTATTCCCAGATGCACCAGAAATGAGCCTGTTAGTTTGTCGAAAACTGTTAAAGTGTTAAACAGTGCACGAACCACAAAGATTCCAGCAACGATTAGTAAGCCCATCTGCAACAAAAACACCATTTCAGGGTTAACTGCGTTCAGGGTTACAAGAACAATGTAACGTGCAACCCAAAAAATCAGGGCAAGTGCCAGATTGGAAACTACTTTGGGTAAACGGTAATAGATTTCCTCACGTAAAGTACTCACTTGTTTCAATCCTTAAGGGTTAACGGCTGCGTTCTGTCGAAGGTTTGTTGCGTTCCAGCACGACAATGCAGACATACGCAACTGAAGGTATCCGACATTTGTTGGTTTACTACAGCTTGATGCTGGAAGTATTCTCAGTATACTTAATAAGTGTACACCAAAAAACTGAATTTTTTTATGGCTCAGCACAGAAACAGGCAACTGCAGACAAAAAGGTATATTTCAGTTAGTAAAGCATGTCTGGGCGGTTATTACGTGAGGGGAAACTGTTGGATACTGTCGACGTTGTTGTTGGAATAATGGTAAAACAAGGCAAGTTTTTGGTTGAACGCCGCAGAATGGACAAAAAAGTTGACCCCGGAATCGTTTGTTTGCCCGCGGGGCACGTTAACCCCAACGAAACAGTAGAGGATGCACTGCGCAGGGAAATGAACGAGGAACTTGGAATCAACGTAAAAGAGTTCAACTTTGTTTGCCGCAACTATTACGTTGCAAGCAACGGCGAACGGCAACATGCATACTGTTACCTGATAACAGACTACGAGGGTGAACCTGTCTGTAACGAGGCACAAGAAATTTTTTGGGAAACAGACATCAACAACCTGAGCTTGGAAGTTGACCGCCAAACAATAAATAAGGTGCGGGAATCACGTAAAGAGTAAAACTCTTTTGCAAACACGCAACTGAAACGTTACATACGAGGGAAAAACCAGAATTGGACCAACAAACAGTCACTGAAAAACTGTCAAAAACCTTAACACAAAACCCGCAAGACTGGGCAGACGCCAGAGCCGCAGTTGTTGCAGTTTTAAGATTGGTTGGTCAAGATGTTCAGGTTTTGCTTGTAAAACGGGCAGAAAAAGTTGGTGACCCGTGGTCTGGGCAGATTGCGCTTCCGGGGGGAAAACGTGACTCGCAGGATCGTGACCTAAAACAAACAGCAGTCCGCGAAGCCATGGAAGAAACGGGTATAAACATTCTAGAAGACACCTGCTTTCTTGGGGCGATGCAACAGGTAAAAACAACTGAAAAACCGGACATGACAATACTTCCTTTCGTTGTTTTGCAGCAAAAAGAGCAGAAAATAAACCTGAATGAAGAACTAGCAGGCTACTTCTGGGTTTCCTTGCAGGATTTGAAAACCTGTACAGGCACATTCAGTTACAAAACAACCAAGTGCCCAGCATTCATACTGGAAAACTATGCCGTCTGGGGCATAACCCACACGATAGTGAACAACCTGCTTGTGCGGTTAACCAACTAGTTTTTTACTGCAACAGAAACACGGCGCAGGCACTCAAGCGCGTTAGAATACTTTGGGAACCCTTTCAGTCCACATTCAGGTCCAGCATACATTACGCGGTCTGCGCCAAAACGTTCAACCACCTTGGCAAGCCGACTCTTCATTGTTGCGACGCTTTCCAGAAATAGTTCAGGGTCAACGCGTCCGTTTTTGATGTCTGTCCATGATGATGCTATTTTTTCGTTGATTTCTGTTTCTGCAAGTTTCAGGGGCGAATCTGCAACAATTTTGGCTTTAATGAGTTTGTCAAAATCGTTGACTGCTATGCTGGCTTTGAGGTATTTGTCGTTTGATTCCAGCAATTGTTTTGTTTTGTTCATGGTGAAAATGGGGTCTTCAACATGGGTATCAATAACCTGCAACGAAGGAACATCCCAGAAAAGCCCATCCGTTGTGCTGTGAAGGTGCAGCATTGTTCCAGCGTTTTTGCGTTTTACTGCACTAAATATTGTTTTCCAAGCGTTTCTGAGGTTTTCCCGTCCAGCAGAGCCAAAGTCTATGAATTTGTCGTCCATTAACCCAAACAGGGGTTCATCAACTGATACAAGGCTTGTTTTGCCGTATTTATTGTCGAATAGATTGAATTCAAGTATTTTTGCGATAACGTCTGCTAGTCTAGTGTATATTTGTTCGTCTCGGTATTGGAAAAGGGCTGCCAGTGTGTATGGTCCAGTAACGCAGACCCTAACCTCGAACGGCGCGTTAACGCTTTTTTGAATACTATTAGCGTATTGAATCATCTGAGCATTTTTTTCCAGCGTCGCAACTTCAGCAATCTTGCGGTTATCCTGCTTCAAACTGGGCGTCTTGGTTTCCAAGTAGCCTGAATCAACTTTCTCGACGCCATCTATCATCGTCAAGAACATTTCATTCATGTCCCTGAACTGTGGGTAGTTTGGAACATCAATGCTGACCCGTAGCTTGTCAAGGTAACTTTTTACCATCTGCATCTCAAAATATTCGGCTGATTCACATTTCTGGTTTAACCCGAAACATTTTGCTCCAGCCAAAAACTTTGCAGAGTCACCAAAACTGGGCATGCTACCTGAGTCACAAGATTTCAGCATCAAATACACCACATTCCTTTGTTGACTGTTGATTACTCAGTTTTAAAATGTTCCCATCCTCTAGCTTCAACAAAAACTGTTTCTTCGCCAGTTTTAAGCACAACCTGCTTAGTTTTGGTAACAACGCCAACACGCAACAGTTCTCCGCCAACAGTTTCCACAGCCGACAACGCATCTGCCCAGCGGTCAGGTTTTATGGATACCAAAAGCTCGTATTCTTCCCCGCCATACAAAGCCAACTCCAACTGGTCCAAACCATGAAGCAACGCAAACGCATGTGCCTCTGGGGATACTGGAACTTGGTCAAGACAAAAACCAACATTACTTGCACGAGAAAGCTCATGCAAACTCCAACCCAGCCCATCGCTGACGTCTATTGACGCGGTAACCGCATTACATTGGGCAAGGGCTACGCCCTCTTTCACTCTGGCATGTGGCAACAAAACAGAGTCAACAAGCACATCAACACCAGCAGAAACAGAAAAACCGTCCACCAAAACCCTTAGACCCGCCGAAGTTTTTCCAAAAACGCCAGTTACAGCAACGATGTCACCTACTTTTGCGCCGTCACGCCTGATTAACCTAGTTTTCTCGCAGACACCTAACGCTGTACAACTGATTAGCACGTCCGATGCTTCGTTGGTGTCGCCGCCCACTATGTATGCCCCATTTTCGCGGGCTCCTGCATTCAACCCCTTGCCTATTTGCAGTATATCCTCTTTGGTTAGCTCAGGTGGCAAACCAACAGACGCCAAAACCGCCTGCGTTTGAACACCTTTTGCGGCTAGGTCACTTATGGTCATTACAACCGCTTTTCGGGCAGCCTGCCAAAGGGTCATAGTTTTTGGGACATCTGTTTTGGCAACCAACATATCGGTGTTGGCTACTACAAGTTTTTCGTTCCCAATATCCAATGCGGAAACGTCGTCTCCGAATGGCACAGGCATGTTTGGCATAACGTCTAGGCAGTTTTGGATGAGCTGTATGATTTTGTGTTCGCCCAGTTCCTTTGCGGTGTCCACGTTTTGTGCCTCATGGTAATGTTTGTGCCCGAAGGTCTTAAAAATGTGTGTTTCGCTCAGTTCAAGGTATGTGCCTCGGTGGCTCAGCCCGGTAGAGCGGCAGTCTCGTAAGCTGTTGGCCGCGGGTTCAAATCCCGCCCGGGGCTTCACTTTTATGTGGATGTGTCTGTGTTGTTGTAAATGCTGGCATTAATTCGGCTGTTTTGAAACTGCAATGTATCTGTTTTCAGTTAGCTTTTTTGAATAAATAGATGTTATCTGCGTTGGCAACGAGTCCATAGTTTTGGTTGATGTACTCCATTTCTTCGGGACGCCAATCAAACCATCGGGAACTGGTGTCAACTAAAACGTATTCTGCACTTGTTCGGTATCCGCAGGAAACGTTGAATCTGTGGCAGACATGTGGAAAAATGTCGTTCTGAGTTGCAAGCGACGCATCAGCAGGTATCTGTGATATTATTTCGTTTAACTTGTTGTGGTGTACGGTTACGGTTGGAAACTGTGCTTTTTGTCCAAG
>JBAZEV010000027.1:0-23963 GCA_041653695.1 Bathyarchaeia archaeon | reverse complement strand
CCCCTTAACCACCTTCAAGCTTATTGTTCCTGAATTTAATACTATTGATTAGTACATTCAAGTTTACTCTTTGGTTGCATCCAAGTAGAGAATTCCCCGTGAGGCTTCTTTTTTGGCGATTTTATAACCAAACGTTTCCAGTGCGCCTTCAAGGTAAGACGTGAACAGGTAAGTGTAAGATTCCGTGAATCGGGGACTTACTATGCGGATAGAGACTTTGTTTCTTTCCCTAGTTACATCAAACTCTGGGATGTTCCAGGTAAAGTCTTTCAAGTCATTTTTGAAGACGTCAAAGGGGTCAATGTTTTCAGTTGTTACGTACCGTTTTGCGGACCAGACACCCGCATCGCGCCACATTTGCATGGCTTGTTTTTTTGATTTATCGAATGCAATCTCTGCCATTTCGTACCAGAGGCTTTCTAGCCCAAGTGTGAAGCCGTTGTCTTGTGCTGCTTTTAGTATTTCACGTGAACCGATTAAACTGTGCAGGTTAACATCTAGCTGGTGGGCGCGTATTGTTTGTTCAAACACGTCGTTCAAGTACGCGTAAAGGCTAAGGTCGCCTTGTTTTGCGATTCTGTTCATCTGTTCCAGAAGGTCTTCGCGTGCTGCGAAGCTTTTTCGTCCAATTTTACGTTTTTTTTCCAACGTTTCACCATTCTTTATTGATTGATTAAACGCAAGTAAACCGTTTGCGGCAACAAGATATACGGTATATTCTACATATGACAGATAATAAAATTGCCCCATTATTCGACGTTTTTGTTTGTTTATTGGTCAATAAATCTGCAGGTGTCTGTCCCAGAATTTTGTGATTTGTTCTTCGCATTCGATTGGTGTTTTGATTATTTTCATTTCTTTTTGGTAGTAACCCGGAAGCAGGTATTTGATGTTTGGTTGCGTAACCCGTTCATCCAGCATCACGATGCAGCCTTTGTCCGTTGCCGAGCGGTGAACGCGTCCGCAGGCTTGGATTAAACGAAATATTGCGGGAGTCAAATAGGAGTAGTCTCTGCCGCGTCCGGGGTACTGGTAATCAAAGTAGTCTATCAACGCTTTTTGGTACACGCTCCATGTTGCGTATGGCAGTCCCACGGTTACGACACATTTGAGTATGTTGTCTGGGTAGTCCATGCCTTCGCTGAATTTTCCGCCCATTACACCGAACAATGCGTTGTGGTTTGATTTAGTTAACTTGTCCATTACCTCGTCTCGGCGGGTTTTACGTTCTTCCATGATAACAGTGCGGTCCAGATGCAGTTTGGAAAGTATTGTGCTCATCATACTGTAGCTGGTGAAGAATACGCCGATGTTGCCACCATTTGCGTCGGAAACGGCTTGAATGTAATCAGCCCATTTCTTATGCATCAAATCGGTTCGCTGCTCAAAGCGTGACGAAACACCGCAGGCAGCAAGGATTAACCTGTTTTCCTGCGGAAACGGGGAATCAAACTCTTTAAGGTGCACGTTTTCGTGGTTTTTTAATATCAGGTCGCTGTAAACTTTTGGCGGGGAAAGAAAACCGCTCATCACTATGCTGCCTTTTGCTACCCGCAGCACGGGGTCGGTTATTTCTCTGCCGTCGAGGCTTCGCACCGCCAAGTTGACGCGGTCGTTCCACCCTTTTTCTACAAGGTGCACATATTTTTCGCCAACACGGTCAAAGAAGTTTTCCATGAAGTCGCCTACGCGGTGGGTGAAACTGTAGATTTTGTCGTAACCCATTTCTTGGCGTGCCTCTTTCACGTGTTCGCCGTATTCATGCAGTGTATCCACGGCTTCTTGGTTGGTTGTTCCGCTCCATTCTTTGAAACGGTTTGCTAGGTCTTTTGGGTCTAAAAGTTTCAGGTTAGCTGTGCCTAACCCTTTTTGGATGTAACGGAACATGTCGTCATCTAGCACATTCAAGAATTCTTGGACTTCGCCCAGTTTTTTGTGCTCAAACTTCTCCGTTTCCTTCAACGCGTTCTCGATGGTGGTCTGGGTGATTTGATCAGACAAAAGCTCCCGCGCAAAACTGGGTATGTTATGCGCTTCGTCCACGATAAGGTAAACCTGCGAGAGGTCTGTACCCCAGCTTTTCAGCAACGAGTCCCGAACAGCAGGGTTAAATGTGTAGTTGTAGGTGCCCAAAAAAATCTGGACTTTGCTTAGAACCCGTTTCATGGACTCGTAGGCACAGAAACCGTGTTTTGCCATCCTGTAGCTGGCTTCGTTTGGGTCCAAGATTTTTTTTGCGCAGTCCATTGCAAGGTCGTCTGCTTGGCGTTTTTTTTGGCACATGCTGTAGTAGTATTTGCAGAACGGTTTGGTTCCTGTTTCGCAGTTTTCTTTGAGCCGTTTGCATTCTTCCAGAAAATCAAAATAAGAACCAGCCCGTTTGCTGCTTAGCGGGCACATGTCCTGTTTGCTGAAAAACGATGCTGTTAACGGGCTTTTTTTAAGTCCCCGCAGTTCTTTAAGGAAAATGTGCAGCTGGCTGCGGGTTCGAAAACTGATTAACAGTTTACTGTTCCCCAGCATGGGCAGAACACTCATCAACGAAGCCAACGATTTCCCGATACCGCAAGGCGCGCTTCCAATGAACACTTCGTTGTTTTCAAGCGCTTTGGTGGCTTCTTGGATGAACTGCACCTGTCCTTTGCGGACTTCGTAGCCGATTGGCAGCCAAGGATCACCACCAGAATCGGCGGTTTCTGCAGGTTTTGCCACAAAAGTTGGCCGTTTGGGTAAACTGGAAGCAGAGACGAATCTGGGCACAAGAAAGGTTCCGCATTCTGAGCAGAAACGGTTCTGGTTAAACTCTTCAACGGAATGTTGTTTTTGGCATTTTCTGCAAACGTAGATACGGGGCAATTTGTTCTCGTAACAATGCCTTTAGCCTATAGAAATATCCTTTGCCTACTGGTTTAGTTGTGGTTGACGAAAGCCACATTTTTTCTGAAAAACAAAACAGATAAAAACACAGCACCAGACTACTTCATTATTAGGGGCTGACTTGTTTGACGTATTGTGAAAATTGTGGAGCAAAACTGTTTGAAAACGCGAAGTTCTGTTCTGTTTGCGGCACAAAAGCAGCAAAAGTAACCACCGAGGAGTACTCTGTAGATTCAGACAACCTGATTGAAAGAGTCAAACAACTTCTGCATGAAGGCAACGTAACACGCATCATCGTAAAAGACGAAAAAAGCGCAACACTACTCGAAATACCCGCCACAGTCGGAGTTATCGGCGTGGTTTTGGTTCCTTGGCTAGCGGCATTAGGTGCAATTGCGGCGTTGGCAACAAAGTGCAGAATAGTTGTTGAAAAACGGGAATAAACAGGGCTTTTGTTAGTTTTCCAGAAAAAGGCCATTTTCAACAATGAACTACTATTAGTCTTCAAATATGATACAAATATGCCCTGTTCTACGGGGCAACAGGTTTTCTTTTTCTAGAAAAACAGAAAAATACGGATAACTAATATCAACGATGACAATTCTGTTGATACACTGATTGGAAGAAATAACAAGCAAAAAGATAACCTTTGTTTTTGCACAGATTAACCCAAATTTCACAAATTAATTAGAAACATTCCAAATCAATAAACACGAGTCATGAAATAATCATATTTTTAGTAATGTAATAAATTGCTGTAACATTAATTATAAATAATAACAAAGCTCTAAGATTTCTTTATGATATGCCCTGTTTGTGGAAACGAATTTTTGGAAAACTTTGCTGAAGGGTGTACATGTGGTTATAGCAGCAATATGCTCGAAAGAATCGGGTCGCTCATGGAATATAATGGTCAGCGCATGACAACTCAAACCAGTCTTATTTTGGCAGTTGTAATTGGTATTTTTTCAATTTCTCAGTTAACTAATGGAAATATTCTTGTTATTTCTTTGATAATTTTCTTTATGCTGTCGGGGTTAGGATTTTATCTAATTTATCGACTTGAGAACACTCAAAATTATAACATGACATTGGAGGAAATTTTGATATGTCCAACAAATTTTATAGCAAAATGGAAAAAATTGCGAAAAGAAAAAATCACGAAAGAAAATAAGGAAATGCTATTCAGGGAGTATTTGAAAATTCTGAATGATGATAGACAAAAAAATATGCACAAAAGAACACCCAAAAGGAAAAGCGATGAAACATGTTTGAATTATTTGATACGAAGAATTTTTGCTCAGAAATACCGAAAATATTTTTACTTCATTTTTATAGGGTTCGTCTTTATTAACACATTTCCCATAATTCCATGGATGGAAAGTATCGTGAATTTTTGTGGCAATATTTTGTTTTTATTCTTTGTCAAAAGTATTTGATAGATTAATTGAGAGTGTTAAGAAGAACAGAAAATACTGTTTTCAACAATGTACCTCTATTAGTCTTCAAATATGTTTGAGGTTTAGAAGCCAGATATTGATAGAAGTGGTGCGGCCGCCGGGATTCACATCTCTGGAGGTGAATAAGTACTTTCATTGTGTTGCTAATTCCTTCTTCATTTCGGTTTTTAATGCGTTGCATAGGATCTTCATTTGATTATTCTCTAGATTTTGCTGGTCTATAATTGTTCGGTGTGGTGAAGTCATGGCTTCTCTTGTGAGGATCTCTTCGGGATTTAGACCCCACGCCCTTATGATCTCTTTGAGTGCGTCTATTTTTGATGTCTGCGTTTTAGGTGCTATACATAGTCCGGATGCCGCGTAGATGTTACGCAGATAGTCTATTCCTTTCATTTGAATATCGTGGTAAACGTCGATTGTGTGCCCCATCATGTAGTCAACGTAGTCTGCTTGAACGCCTAGAGCCAGAAGCTGGGTTTTGAAGTACTTTCGTATACTGTGAACCTTAAGACTGTAAGAGCCGCCGTATCCTGGCTTTAGCAGCCCTGCCTTGAAGTATAGGTTGTGCACAAGTTTGTAGATCTGCTTTCCCCCGATTCTTTTGGGGTCAGGACAATTTTCGTTGCGGATCAGTGGAGATTCATCGGTGAGGTTTTCAGGTGGGATTTTGCCGTCTGGGCTTCCAAGTCGACGTATTTCTATGTATTCTCGAAGGTAGGCTGCGGCTTCTTTTCCGATGAACGAATCATAGTCGTGGTATTTGCCTTTGGTTATATCTGCTTCAATATGTATGGGTACTATGCCTTTTTCGAAGTCATCTCTTACGTGCCTGTACTTGAGCTTCACTAAGGTTCCTTCACGAAATCCGCCAAGGGCTAGCATGCTGACGATGACTCTTTCTCTTAGGCCTGCTATGTTGATGACACGTTGAAGTTCTTCTGGTTTTGGTGCTCTATCTCGATTGACGGTTCTGCGGCTTATCGGTTGTGGGAGCTTGATGTCTATGCCGTTTACTCTGTATAGAGCTCTGATTGCCTTTACGTAGTTGGATATTCTGGACGGTGCTAATCCGTTGTCTTGGAGTTCGCAGACGTAGTCTTCTAGGGCTTTGATGTGATATGGGATTCTGTGTTGTTTTGGGAGTCTGTTTTCGTCTTTGACATCCGAGATTAGATAGTCTGGGCTTAGGTTTGCTCTGTTGGTGTAGCGCCATATGCAGTCAACGTAGAGGTATAGTGTTTTTGGGCTGCCTGTTCTGTAGCGGAGGAGATAGTTAGCAAGTTTTAAGATGCTTTGATTCTGGAACACGTAGGGGACAAGTTTGGGTCTTTCTTGTGATAGGCTAGATATGACGTATTTGATTAGTCCTTTTGATGAGACCCCGTAGATGTTATCTAGAGGTATTCTGACTGGGTTTTTGAGTGTGTAGCCTCTGCCGCTTTTTTCTAGAATGAAATCGTTGTCTTGGATTTTCCCGAATTGGCTGAGTTCGGATATATCTTGTCTGGTCAACTGTTTTGGCTTTATTATTAACTGGCTTGATTGCAAATTTCCCGATGATACAGTTTTGGGATGGGTTGTTAAGGGAACAGGTAGTTCTTGGATGGTCGGTTGCAGTGTTTCCATGGTTTTTCCTTCCTTGCTTTTACTTCGGCTGAATTTTTCGCTTTTTGGTCTGAAGCGCAGATTCAGCATTTCTAAAGTTAGTGTTCCTAGAAATTAAAGACCAGCCTGACTTTTCTTGTAGCGGCAAAGCACGGATTTCTAAGACACAGCTCTTAAGTAGGACAAGACCGCTCCCTGACCCGCTTGAGTATGGCAGCTCGTCTATTGTTCTGTCATTTTCAATACACAGAAGCTTTTCATTTTCATGGGTTAGCCATCCTATAGTTTCACGTTCAGTTGCTTCCTTTACAGCCTTTGGAGTGTTCTTGTAAAGAACATGATCCATATAGCGAATGTAGACAACTGAACCCTCTGGGATGGCGACATCCATTATGTCATACCACAATTCTTTGTAGGTTGCGCCCTCTTGTCTATTTGAAGAATTGCTCGTCTCTGATGCTCTCGCTTATCTTAACGTAGTTTTGGAAACCACAGAATTTTATAATACGTTCAAGCAGTGGATCTTTTGAGTTGTCGAAGCTATTTTTGTAGCCCAGTTTGCCTACTGTCACTCGGATTTCTACGCCTTTTCCGCCTTGAAGGATCTGATAGAAGCCCTGCTTGTCACCAGCATACTCTTCTATTGATTCCCAATCTTCAACCAAATTAACCAAACAAATTCACCTTTAAACTATGCCAACTCAAAAGGTTAAGAGATTTCTGCCCCCACAATGGAACACTATTCCATTCTGGCGTCATTACGGAATAGTGTTCCGTACAGGGGTCAATACGGAACAGTATCCAAAAACAGACATATACAACAAATGTAAATTTGAATTTAAGGATTAAAATTTCCCCCCCAACCCAAACACAAACAAGAGCAAGTCTTTAGACATAATCTTCGTAAATCAACGCTAAAAACTAGTCAACGTAATACGAAGTTTCATAAGGCATTTTGTCATCGTTCGGGTTATACGAAAAAACCACAATAATTCTTTTGTCGTTTGGAGCTTTTACATTAACTAAGGCATCCATGGCTTTTTCAAGGAGGTCAATTTGTTCGTCTTTGCTGTCACAGATACTTACAATGAACCTCACTTTAAGTTCCTCAGTTTCAAAGTCACAGGATTCTTGTTTGTGGTTGTTATCAGCTAGATTAATCGTTGATTCAATTAGTGCATCGATTATTTTTGCAGTTCTCAAAGGGACAAGGGAAAGCGCTTCAGCGACTTCATTCTGAACAAATTTAGCTCTACCGCGTTCTATAGCATTTACAATAGGATTTTCAGCAGACCTGTGAACTATATCAACTAAGAATTGAATAGTTTTAGGTAGTCCTATTATTCGTTCTTGTCTTGTTCTTTTTAACTCTTCAATCATCACAAGGAGGGTTTCGGATGCTAAAGTTCTCTTCGGGTCTTTTTCCAGAGATTTAACAATCTTATCTTCACTGGAAGCTCCTATTACCACTGAAGATATTTTCTCCTTTACTCTATTAACCAGAAAATTTCCGAAATTTGTATCATTAATTTCCCATTTCATTGTGAATTTTCCAGTATTGCTGATTCTCGTGTTTTTCCAACCAGAAATTTTTAGTGGATATATGCTTGATACAAAGAAGATATGAGGAAAATGGGTCATTGCAAAGACGACCTCTTGATTACTTACCAATGTTGAATCCGTTGCTCGCATTGTATACACTTGGAATTTTTTCGGAAGGAAAAAATTTGCTTCTTTCACGTAATCAACGAAAAACATATGATGTTCATATTGTTCTCCGTTTGCTGAATTAGCTATCAAACATTTTCGCCAGTCCTCTTCTGCACTATCAAGATGTTTCTTAATCCATGGAAAGTGTGCAACTTGGTCAGAATAGCTAGTTTTTAGTGTTCTCCAACTTAGTGAGATTATGAATAGTAGTAGACTTTCGTCGTAGATAATTTCCTTTTTTTGCTCATTCAAAACTGGATAGAAGACCTTTCTGGCAAAATAGCTTTCCAATTTAGAGAAAATTTGTTCGCAATCTTCACATAGAAGTGGAAGCTTAGGCAGGTCTTGGATACGTTTTTCTGGATTCTTCACTCCTCTGAGAAAACCTGTTGCTGATGTTTGTTTTAACCATACAGAAACAAATCTTGGTATTATGTGACTTGTTCTAAGAGTAGCATTTTTGTTGCAGAGAGCACATTTTCCATTTACCATGGTATCACTCTTGGAACCTAATCCTTTTCATTTCTCAAATATTTAGCTAGTAGTAGAGCTTCTTTGTTGATTAGTGTCTCAATTGTTTGTCTTTTGATTTATAATAAATAGTATGTCTGTTAGTATTTGTGTTGCTGTTGTTTCGTCTGTTTGATTGATTAATTCGTTTAGGTTTATTGTGTTTAGTAGTGTAGCTAAGTAGGCTTTGGCTGTTAAGTCGTATATGGTTGCTTCGAATCCTGCCTTAGTTTTCTTGACACCAATACTTTTGATATACCCTGATTCTTCTAGAGACCTTACCCGTTTATTGAGGCTCGAATAGCGCACTTGACTTTTCCTTCTTGTGGTTTTCACGATCTTATGTAAATCATAGATTGTCTGCGGACCCTTAAGAGCCAGAGTCTGAAAGATTAAATGGTTAAGTTTGGCTTTTCGACCCTTGAAAACCGAAATTCTTTCAGTGTTACGCTTGCGCCTAGGCACTCTCTGATCCTACCATATCTCTTGGTAGCAGAAAATAGAGACAGCGTAGGCATTCACCTTTTTACACAAATTCTTGCACCGAAAACCCCCGAGAAAACGTTGTCGTATGCGACAATGCCCTATAGGAAAAAACGTGATCGCAAAGATACTTAAAGAAAAAGACAATTTTATGTATAAATTCTGGTTCAAAGCCCGTTTTTTGTCATGTTTTTCAGGGGGGTTTTTTCGTATGCGAAAACGTTTTACCGAGGTCCAAAATGATGTAGATTTTGTTGTTTTGTTCGATTATGTCGATTTCGAGGCGGCGTTTACAGTGTGGAAATAGTTTGTTTTGGAGTACTGTAGGTATGGGGACGGACATGCGTTCGTATGTGTAAGTGTTTTTTCCGTTGAGGTAACGTTTCTTTGCTACATAATGGTAAATTTTGATGGTTGGCTTCTTTTTTCTGGTCATTTTTGTTCGCCAAAGAAAAAATTATGGGAAGAAATTAGGGATAAAAGATTGGTCTGTACTGATTTGAACAGGGCAGAGACAGGTAAGTGAAAGTATAGGGGGCTTCAAAAATCTAATTTTTGTTCAAAGGGCATGATCAACTTTTTTCTTTATGATTTATTTTCACTTTCCTCTCTCTGTTCTTCAGCTGTTCTTTTCGTCTTAAATCCTAAATACAATATCCAAAAAATGGACATTAATGTGGATTTGCAGTGGATAGAGGATATGAGTGAATGGTGAAGACTGTCAGAGTTTCGGATAAACTGTCAGAGAAGTTGACTGTTCTGGTGGGGCAGGATACAGCTGAAAAACTGGCGAAGCAAACTTATTCAGATGCCATCAAGTATCTCCTAGATCGTCACGTGGTTTTTCCATCCGAAATGGTTTCTCATATTGAGGAATTGATAAACAACAAGCAACTAGGTTACAGCTCTAAAGAAGAGTTCTTTTATGACGCAGCCAGACGGACACTCAAATCATACGACGAAGACATCGAGTGCATTAATGTGCGTAGACATATGTACGAAAAGACAAAAACGGCGATAGACGATCTGGATTTGCCATTTATGGGTGTAGATGACTTTATCGAAGAACAAATGAAAAAACTAATCGAACAACATGCCCAATGGAAGGAACAAAAGGAAGAGGCTGAAAAGAGCTAACCGCATGTAAGCGCCTTCAGTTGTTTCCACTAACAACCATTGGATGACGACCATTCACTAAACGGAGAATCACCTACCAATATAGCAACATAACAAAAAATTGGGTCTCTTATTCACGATTTTTGGTATTCAAAGCCTTGAATCATATTCAGAGAATTCATACATAGACATCAAATAGGGCAGGGCAAGACAGTAACGGATGAGAAATGCCTCAAAACCAAAAAGAAGCACAAAAAAAGCCCCATAGAGTGGGGCATGGTCCCGTTCTTCAGCTGCGAGAACAGGACATAATCGAAATCAAAAAGGCAGCTATTCTAGCAAACTTGGAAAAATTCTATGGCAGCGACTTCCGCAAATGGCAGCAGCTCCTCAACAAAATGGTGCAAGACCCCAGAAGCACAGAACGCGACTGGATCGCCGGCATGCAGCTACTCACAGAAATCAAAGCCCTCTCCGCAGCAACACAGCCAATCACAGAAATCGCGGAGGTGACACACAAATGAGCTTTTTTGAGCAGAAAGACGTGATCTTTACCTACACCAGCAAGCAAGCAGAGGAGGATGGTTTCCTCTTCGACCTCGACCCGCTCCTATCAGGCAAGATCCACAAAAACTTTTTCCTCAAGTACATCACAACTGGACTCCTAGCCAAAGGCTACTGGAATGACAGATGCAAACATGGAGTCAAAGACGGAGAGCAGGGCAAAAACCCCCGCTGCGCATCTTGCGACATCTTTCAGCAAAGCCGCGGCAACCTAAGCTGCCTCAAGCCCTCCCTGAACATCCCCAACATCACAGATCTTATTGTGCAAGCAGTTCAGATCTTCAAGCGAAAGCCTGACGACGACTATTTCGTCAGCGGATCTATCGAGCTGCCCAGCGGACAAAAGCAGAAAATCTTCATAGCCCAAAACTAGACCGGACGTTACACAGCAATGCTCCCGGAGGACTACTAGGATGAGCACCCCGAAGCAGACCTGGACCCGGAAAGTCCAATTGTGGAAGGGCAACATAATGCTAACAGCTCAACTATCACCTGAAGATGCCGAGCAGCTCATTAGCGAAGGCAAAGCGAAAAGAATCAACAGCCAAGCCATCATTTTTTTGGAGGCTAACAGATGAGCACCCGCGGATACCTCCTTTTCAGGCGCCGATGGTGCGGGGCACTAACAGCCTACTACCAGCACCACGACACCTACCCAACCAGCCTCGGAAAAGACCTCATAGACGTCCTAATCAAAGCTGCAGACCTTGAAGGCACCCTAACCACAGAAAACATTGTAGAGGACCTCAACAAGCTAGGCTACAACCTCAGAAAGACTGAAAGAACCTTCAGCAAACCCGAACAGGTCTTCCTTGAGCACCAAAGCGACATCGAATGGATCTACGTCATAGACCTGCACGACACACCCAACAGCACTAGCCTAGCGATCTACAAAACCAGCAACCCCTACACAGACACAGACTTTTGCTTCAAGGTCTGGAGCAGCTATATCCGATATTTCCCAAGCAGCCACGAAACCCCCAACCTAATGTACCAGCTCGAAATATCCGCAAACATGACACTCCGAGGCATAGCAGCCTACGAGGAGGCAACCAAACGTGAAAAGCCAGAAATGCCACAGCTGCAACCACTCTAAACTCAAGATCAACGGCAACATCGTAACCTATATCTGCAAAAAGACAGGACGCTACAAAAACTTCGCCGACACCTGCGACCTCACCAAAAACTCCACAACCCCACACCCCTTTCTGGGAACACTAGACAGCTACATCGAAGCAGCCCGCTGCAAAGTCCTCACAGACTTCCAAAAGGGGCACCAAAAATGAGGAAAAAAGGAAAATTCTGGCCTAACGTGCGGGAACTAATGGGACAAAAAGCGCAGGAACTCTACCAAGAAGAATGCTGCAAGACAATGGGCGAAGATTTTAGCGGCGTTACGGCGACTAAAGCAGAGCTCAAAGAGGGCGGATATATGCACACAGCTAAATTGCTCGTACTGGATGAACTTTGGCGACAAAAAAAGGGGCTCCCAACAACAGAAGAGGAGGCAGCAAGGCATAGCCATCTTTAGGCGGCGCCACCTCCGCAAAGTGCTCTCAGGAGACAAAACGCAGACCCGCCGCATCCACCGCCACACATGGAAGATAGGAAAAACCTACTGCATCCGCGACAGATGGTTCAGCAAACCCCAAGGACACATCATAGTCACCCGCAAATTCAGGCAGCGACTCAGCGACGTCAGCACCCAAGACGCACAAAAGGAAGGCTTCAACAGCCTCGAAGAATTCAAACAAGAATGGACAGAACTTCACGGCAACTGGAACCCAGACGAAATCGTGATCTGCTACGAATTCAAGCTAGCCGACTCCATGCAGCTGCGAAGAGGCTCACTCCCCTAGACGCGCGTGCAGCTAACGTGCGTGCATTACAAAGAGGTCAAAACCTTTGGTGCGATTGTCCCAAGCAATTTAGACAATTCGTTTTCAAATTCTCTACTCACATCACTTGCTCCACTAAGAGCATGTGCTACTTCATGAAGTAATGTTCCACTGTACTTCTCTATGGTTTTTAGTTGTGTTCTTTTGATGATGATGGTTCCAGTAGATTCTTCCCATACTCCAGTTGCTTCAATGAATGAACTCATGTCTTTCTTCATAGTCGTTGAGATTTTTACATTTTTCACTTTTTTAGGTTTTCCTGCTATCTCTAGGATTTTTTTGGTTTTGTTGTATATCTTACGTTCTGAAGGGTTTAGTTCATCAATTTTGATAAATTTAAATTTGAAACTTGAAGTGTATTCTGAAAAAAAGTGATCCATGTCTAGTATAGGTCTTCCAGAAATGTCTTTTAACCCATGAATCTTTTGTTTCAAATTTTCGGGAATTGTTATTACTGTATAACCGCTTGATTGTGCCTCATCTACCATATTCTTTGAATATACTAGATCATCAGCTGTAAAGAAAACTACCTTTTCTGTTGCATTCAAAATTTTAACTGCGTGTTGTTGAACATCTAACCATTTTACTTCATCATGCATTTCTCCGGTTTGATATTCCTTTAAATCTTCAATCAATCGTTTAGCAACTTCATTCTCTGCACAAGAAAGTATGATTGATTTTACTCTATCTGAATAGGCACTTCGTCCAACATTTGTCCGTTCTCTATTTAATGCCTTACGAATAGAACTTGTTAAAGATGTAATGTTGTAACTAAAGAGGAAATTTTCCTCTTCTGCTACCCTGACTCCATTGATGTATATTCTTCCTGTATTATTTTTTTTCTTCAGCACTTGACCATATTGGGTAGTTTCTAATACCTTCTCGCCAGAAAATTTCAAGAAGAGATCTTTTGCTTTATCAACATCCTTATCAGTTAAACCTTCAAGGATAAAATCAGTTCCTACTAGATCTGGTTCGGAGGATGGAGATATACACGCATGAAGTGTTATCAGATCATCAAATTCATGCTTTTGAGTTCTATCAAGAGTTATTTCACCATGTTTTGATTTCACTAATATTTTCACGTCTTTTCTATCGAATGTTGCGAAAGCATCTTTCAAACCAATACCAAACTTTCCAATAACATTAGGATTTTCGAGTTTCTCATCATCCTCTTTTTGGGTCAAATGTTGGTAATTGAGACCTCGTCCAAAATCTCTAATGTGCCATCTTTCTTGTGAATCTTTATAAATTTTGATCTCTTTGGTTTTTGTAATTATTTGTTCATCAATTGCATTCGCCACGACTTCTCTTATAGCGTGGTAAACTTCCCAATCTTCAAGTATCTTTTCTATGTTAAGATCAAACTTCTTGTTCATGATTTTGTTCATCACATGCATACATTTTGTTTGAATTCACTATTCAATTCTCATTTATTCTGTACAAACATTACCATCATTTTCCACTCTGATGGTTAACCACGCGTATCTTTCATGACTGATTGTTCTCTCAATACTTCTTTGAAGTTTCTTGTGTGATGATGTCTCTGTTTCTCTATCTAACAGTACAATGTTCTTCATTGGTTCCTTACTTTTCATTCCATTAAAAACGATATAGTCGATTGGGTGAAAGATGACTTTAGAATCGTCTGGGTTTAGTTTACGAGGAAAGAAAACGGGGTCGATCTTGCTAATTGACTTTTGGGCGATTTGACGACCTTTCTCTCTTGCTTTTTCACGTAGGTTTTCTTCGATTTCATCTATCTTCAGTTGAAGATTATCTATCCTTTCAATTTCACGTTCAATCTTGTCTTTCCAATCGAGTAGCGGTTTCTTCTTAGTGTAAATTTTGCAGTCGCTTAATCGGAAGAAATCATTACAATTTGGGCAGATTCCAAAGATTCTTCTTTGAAGAGTTAAGAGTTTTGAGATGTCAATCATCCTCTTCACTCTCTCTTATATGTCTCCCAGAGAACATGCTTGTTTTCAACGAGATTTTTAATCTCTGGTTGTTTTCCAGTCAATTTCGCCCGCCCAGTCTTTATATCCGTAAAAATAATCTTCTTTACTTTTCCATCTTTTTCTAATCCTTCAAAAATTATGTAGTCAATAGGATCGAAAAGCGATCGACAATCATTTCTTTCAAACGGAAATGTTGTCAGACATGGAGCTAAACGTTCAAGGATTTTGCCGATATTAACTGCCTTGGCACCTACTTTTGAGGTTGTACTGATTTTCTGTTTTTTTTCCTTTAGTTTGATTCTTCTATCTTTAAGCTCACAAATCTTTTCATTATACCGTTCTTCAGCCTGTGGTGAGAAATCATCAAGATAGAACAGCCCAGTGTCTTCAAGAGCAAAGCTCTCTCGACAACATGGGCACTCTGCATAAAAGTTGCCTTCGTTTAAAGAATCAATGAGTTTGTTTCCCTCTTTTTTCAAACTCAATCTTGCTCCCCCATTTCAGGAATAGTTGTTCACTTCAATTATTAAAACTTAAGAATTCTTGCTTATTATCCTCAATAAGCATGAAAACAATCATCTGTACCTATATCTGTTACTTCCTTAACTTTCCCATCTTCAAAAGCGTAGATGAATGCATCTTTTCCTTTTTTTAAAGTTAAACGCAACTTTTTTTGCTTTAGCTTAAGAGTAGGAGCTATTCAACTGTAATTCTTTTTTAACAGATCGGATAAACGCGTCTCTGCTTGTAGGTTTCTGGATATTATCTAGGTAAAACTTACCGCTTCCTACAAGCCAAAACATCTTATCTACTTTGTATGGTAACTCATTTATTGCCTTTGAAAATCTAATGATGTCTTTGAAGACTTCATAATCAGAATCTGATTTGCTTATCCCTAAACCAGTGAAGATAGATTTTATGTGTACATCAGGTTTACAATATTCTGGATATCCGTTCTCTTTTAGAAAGTCACATGCTAGAGCGAAGCCTAATCCAAATATTTCTTTTTGAAGTAGCAGTGGAAGGGCAACTCGAGTGTACTCGTTTAGGTAAAACCTTTCTACAAATGTATTGAACTCGGTGACATTGGAAAACTGTGAAAGAAACTTAGCCCCAGAGAGAATCGATTTACAGAACTGCACCCACGAATTCTTAGGTTTTTGGATTTCCATTCTTCCTGGAGGATGACATTGATTCTGTACTCGTCTGAAAAGAAGTTCCCAGTCATCAGCATATTCTTCAATTATCGTGTTAACATCAAAATCATGTAATACTGATCTAAGTTCTTCAATTTCTCCTATGAAGTTAGGCATTCCCTGTCTGTTTTTTATTGAATCGAGCATTCCGAAAAATAAATCTTCCATAGATTCAGGTGCGGAATCTTTCCACTCGTCAAGATGGTTATTTAAAATATCATGATCTATTCCTTCGAAAGACAGTAGATACTTCTCTGCCATTATAAAAATCATTTTTTGTTCAGAAACATTCAACCCGTTCAAAGTGTGATTCCCCTTAAGATGGAATATCATCATCTCAATTTAAAACTAGTCTATGCGCGCGCGTATGACCATGATAACTGACGGTCTCCCTGCATACAATGACGCTTACAAGAAAGAGTTTAGAACTCTTCGTAAACCAAGAACAGAACACATTCGCCACATTAAACTCAAGGGTGATATGAACAAGAATAAAATGGAACGACTAAACGGAGAAATCAGACAACGAGAGAAAACTATGCGTGGACTCAAACGGGAAGATACACCGATTCTGAAAGGCTACCAAATCTACCATAATTATATTCGAGAGCATGAAGGATTAAACGGGAAAACTCCTGCAGAAGCTTGTGGCATAACAGTAGAGGGACAAAATAAATGGAAGACCCTAATCGAAAATGCTTCAAACAGTGATAAATAGGAACAAACTAAAGTGTAGCTTAGTTATTGCTGGTCTTATACGCATCTTTTCTTAATTGAATCTCAAAAACCTTAATCCCGTTATCAGGAATATCCTCACAATCTATACACTGTCTTAGTTTCATTATCGTTTTATTTGCTCGACAATCGTCACAAATTTGGAATATTATTCTGTCATCATCTGTTTTTGCTCGCCTAAATCCATAAAACTCTACATCTTTAAGAGGTATGGTTTCATTTTTTGGGTCTTCGGAAAGCCCAGTAAGACTTTCTGTTACTGCTTGAAATCGTATTTTTGCTTTTTTCTTCATTTTTTTATAAGTTTTATCCGCTTTGGGTTGAAGAAAGACTTTATACACAGTCAGGCACTTCATTGAAAGCTACAGCAGGTTTTGTTTTCGCTTCAGATAGTGAAGAGCGCAATGATTCAAGTGCATCTGGGTCGAAATAAATCTCCAGAGATGCAATGTCACTTTGTGAAAGTTTGAAAACTCTATCTTCATGCCAAATTTTCATCCTTTTCAACAGATAACTACCATGTTGGGTATCTTCTATCGTTAACCAAGGTCTAATGGGATTGCACATTTTATGTACAATATCTACTAATTCGTCTCTGGGAATCTGTGCATATTCTCGATTTATTCTTTGAATTTTTTCTATTAAAACGGGGTTGCTTTCGATTATATGTTGAAAATTATCAAGAATGGTTTTTCCAACTTCTGTTAGCTTGTGTCCAGACCCAGATAGTATGTTGGATTCCGTCATGGTCTCTAATTCTTTTTCTAGCTCTGAACTGAATGGTCCAAAAGGCATTTTTATGAAATTGAAATTTAAACCTTTAAAACCTTGTACATTCATTTCTAGCTCGGACAGATAGGCGAGTTTTTGTAGTTTAGTTTTTCCAAGACCAATGCCAGCGTCTTTAATCAGATAAAGTAATAACATTCGGTCAGTGATGCGTTCCTCTGTTGTCCTTTCACGCTTTTGACCTCTTCTAAAATTGTCAAAACATCTCATCCACGAGTCAACTCCTCACTTAACCCATGGGCATCATAATATACACTTGTGTTGTGTCATTCAACATCACATATAATATTTTGGGTAACTTTGCTATGGATTCAAGATAGTGACTCTTCGTAAACTTGGATGTGCCGTTGGTTAACAGCCTTCAGAAACAAGTCGATGTACTTAAGAGTTAACAGAACCTTATTTAGCTCCCATAAGCCCCACAAATGATGGAATTGAAGCTAACATCTTTTGTTACAAAAGTATTTTTCTTCATAAAATGTCAGGAAGTGGCTATATACCCTTAGACTCTTCGTGGCTCCAGAACAGGTAAACCTTCGGCTGATTTAACTGAGCTAACCGACAAAGCGCACGTGCAAGCTCCTCCTTTTCTACAGTCCGCAGCCAGCTCCTATAGTCACTCATCTTATAGTTACCATGATCACCCGCAATTCTGCGATTATACGGATACTTGAAACTCGAAAGGATCTCTTTCACCCGATCGACCTGCCTCTCAAGTTTTTCTAGGTTATATTCAGGAACAGCCAGCAGATAGGAGGTGAACCCTAGCCCCTCTAGTTTAGCAATCGCCTCAGAAATTGAAGGATGAAGTGTGGACTCCCCAATTTTATGTAGTCCAGCATGCTCAGCAAACGGATTGTAACGCGCCATCACAGCAATCATCTCAGCATAGGGCTTCCCGCACAGGGGCAAAGACTCACGCAGAAGCTTCACGCTTGCGCCTATGGTGCGATATTTTGGATGCACAACAACCCGAGCTATTCTTGTCAGTTTCTCATTCAGCTCCTTCATGCTTCCAATTTTCAAGACTCTGCTTCTGCAGGGAGCCGCACTCATAGGACAAACGTAAACGACTGCCCCGCAAACCCGATCCCCACGCTTCAAAACAAAAATCTTCTGCAAGAATGCAACCCTGTGGCTGCGATAATGAAAACCTGAAACCTCTTTCCAATCCTCATAAGTGCCTTCTTCAACGGTAATTTCTTGAAGCAAACTACACTGTTCACGCAGTTGATTCGGATAATAGTTGACGGAGATTTCTTTGCCAAACCGCTTATGAATATGGACACTCGGACCAAGATCGTCAAAGAGGTCCGTATGAGTTGTAGCTGCAATTACGGCTTTGCCAAGTTTACGAGCAAGTTTCTGTACATTATATGCAACAATCTTTGCAGTTTCTCGATCTAGGGTAGCGCAGAATTCGTCCATGATCCACCATTGAGCCCCTGACTCAATCAACTTAGCCAATCGATATCGATACTTCTGTCCGTCACTGAGCTGGCTGTAACGGCGAACAAACAGGAAAGCATCATTTAATCCCACTTTAGAAAGTAGCTTAAGGCCTTCTTCTATTGTTGCGCCTACAGTATCAATCAACGGTTTGTCCGGATCCACTTCAACCTCACTTAGTCTTGCAGCTTCACCAGCTTTTAGATCGCTAACAATAGCTTTTAGCAGGACACTTTTTCCAGAACCGCTATCACCTGTCAAATACACAATATCTGTTGGACTAATCTTTAACTCCACATTATCGTAGAGCACATGCTCCTGAAACTCGGATATCCCCATGCCGAAGGCTTCAGCAACCTCAACAGTCCTATCCGTGATATCCGTCTTAGTTTCATACCCAATATTAAAGGTGAACTTGTCAGACTCTCGATCATAACGCCTAGCAAACTTGTTGATTCTAAAATATTCTCTTCGATGCCTCATTCTTCTTTCTCCGAATCTTCGTCATGGTCCCATGGAAACTTCCAACCGTGACGTTTTTTCTCATGCAGATAGATGCTGTGAGCTGCCAAACCCAGAGCGAAACTAGCCAAGCAGCCAACAACAAAATTAATCAAATCAATCAACACATCCTCACCTAACCGAAGGCAAACGCTTCTAACTCGAGTTTTTTCATTTCAATTGTAGCATAAACTGAAAGGGCAACTGCCCACCAAACATCATCATGCGTCCCATGCGGATGACTAAAACTAAGGGCGCCATCCCTGCGCAGCTCAAAGCGTTCAATGTTCATTTCGCTGCAGATATCTCCACGATAAGGTCTTTCCCACGTCAGGAATGGATAGAAAAATCGCTGAGTCATCATCCTTTCTTTCAATAGGCTAGCCATCTCGCTTTTCCGCGAAGTATTGAAGGTAACTCCTTCAACATTGTTTATTCCAGCTTCCTCCATGTCAGAAATGATCGAAGGACCTTCCCGTGTATTGTCAACCCGTACTCTCTGAAAGCCCTCCCAACGATCCTGTAACGCCTTCAAGTAGCCAATTACAGTCGCATATTTGGTAGGCTGCTGAAAGATCTTCAAATGACGCAACAATAGCTTATCATTAACCCTCTCGGAAACAGCCAAAACACAGTAGTCTCGAGTCTGAGCAAGGTCCAAGCCAGCAAACAGGTCTCCACTATAACCTTTGCTTGTATCCCACGACTGCAAATCTTCTCCACAGTTCTTCTCCGTACCAATACAGCCAGCGATTAATGACATCGGCAACCATGTGTCCTCATCTTCAGCCCATTCTGCTTCCATCTCCCTTCTCCAGCGCATCGGATCCTCCCCGAATTGCCGCTTAATCTTCTCAAGAAACGATTTACTCCAAGGACCAGCAGGAGCCATAACCTGCTCCCAAGAAACATGATGACGAGCAAAATCAGTGTAATCTTTATGGTTGCACATCTTCCAAAACAAGCTATCAGTATTGAAAGGCGTAGATGTTGCCAGCAATTTACCGTTAGTTGTTCCTAAAGCAAAAAGTATTGCATCCATAAGATCGGAATCGTTGGCTGTGAAATTGACTTCATCCCACCAAACCCGATGCAATGTATGTCCTCGTATCGTGTCAGCATTGTTTGGAAAAGCTTCAATTACGCTTCCGTTAGGAAACTCGAGTTTTGTTTTCTGAGGCTTCAAATACAGGTCCTTAGGCAGCTTACGCTCAAACATGGCGATCCTTCTAATGTTTAACTTAGTTTGGCGCCAAGAGGGACCTACAACAGCAATATACCAATCATCGTTGGTAACAGCATCAGTAAGAAGCAGCCCAGATGCGATCCAACTCTTTCCAGATTGGCGACACCAGCGAGCAGCGACAAACTGATTTTCAGCGTACTTGTCAATCAGTTGTTTCTGGTAGCTGAAAGGCTCAAAATCTAAATAGCGTCTACAAAACTCGGTGTAATCTTTGGCTACTTCCTTTGCTTTTTCTTCCACTCTTTTACTAACCTCTGAAGAGTTACCGTAAAGGCGATGTTCCCGAACTTGCACTTGATCAAATCTTAGAGTTCGAGCGTCCTTCCCTGGCGAGCTTTTCATATTTTTCATCCAATTCAATCAGTTTTTCTTCAATCCGACGATAATTCACATAATCTGCAATTCTTATCTGACAAACACCAGCAGACTGGACAATAGCCCGCAAACGACAAACCTCATCTTTTGCCAAACCAGGAGTATCTAACTGCATTAACGCAGCTACAGCCATCTTCAAAACAGTTTCAACACTAGGAATGTACTCAGGCAACTTTAGAGGAGAAGATAATAACAGGTTGTTTGCAGAATTGCTGTTATCATCTACTTTCAAGTTTAACCGACCCATTTTCGAAGCAACAGAAGCATAACTCTTGCCCATCAATTTCGCAATTTTAACAGCCGTTTTTCCTTCAGCAGCAAGTTCCTTCAACTGCTTCTCCTGCTCCAAAGTCCAAGGCTTTCCCTTAGGCATGACTTCCAATCAACACCCCACTAACGGTTCCAACAAGACCCGTAATCGTAGAGAAGATTTCGCTGCTCCAAGAACCTAAAACAACAAGATACGCAACCTCCAAAGCCGACAAACAAGCAGTCATGCCAACTGCAAATTTGACACCCCAAACCAGCTTAACGTTAGGTTCCTCAACAACTACGCTACCACGTTGGATCCGTTTTCTTGTCAACGCACGTTTAATCAAGTCGCTCATGAGTGCTTGCTCTCCTTTGAAAAGTTCGCTGATTCTTAAACGCTCGATGCCCACCCAGCAAGAAGCTGTTGACTAGACTCTTCGCAGTAACCTCAGGAACGTGACTCTTAGCGACCACATCAAGTTCCAGAGCCCAGCTAGCAGGAATCGCAGTATAGTCTAAATCAAAGAGTCCATCAGAATACCTGAAACTGTTCTGAGCCAAAACAATATGTTTAGCTCGTTCACCGAATACTCCGACATAGATGCCCCAGCTTTTCACTGGGATATCAATTCTGATTCCACTGTTGCTGCTTTTCCCTACGCTGGCGTCGCACCATTCAACACAGATAAGGTCCCCTGGACGCAATGAACTCAACGTTTTCTTTAGTTTATTTTTTACCATCTTTTGCTTTGTTTCCTTTTGATTTTAATTTAGACGCACAAAAAAAGCGTCTAGAGAAATTGAGTGTTTGACTAAGCGAAGGTGAAGGTTAGACGCCATTCGATAGTCAAGGGAACACTAGTGTTCACCTCGAAAGCTGTGAAGTCTCCATCAGCTGCGCTAAGTCTACTGAATAACGCTGTGCCTGAGCCTTTGAAGTATGTCCAACCGAAGTTCTGCAGATTTGTTTCTAGATACAGGAACAAACCGATCTCTGAAACTGTGATAGCCGTTAATGAGCCTGCGTTCCAGGTTGCAGTCCAAGAAACACGATAGTTGCCGCCTCCTGGAGAAGATGTAGCACCCGCTTGAGAGTCTGGTCCAGTGCCCACAGGGGTAGTTAATCCGGTAGTGGTTCCCTGAGTTACGTTACCGCCCGTGCCTAGCCTCATGTAAGAGTAGCTTTTGCCCGTCCAGTCACGAGAAAACAAATAGAAAGGATAACCTGAGGTTGGCGTTTGAGAGGCGGATAGCGCATTTATTATGTGAATTAAGCCTTGGTTGACGATGTGGCCTTTGCTTGCATACTTTAGTTTGTCGCCTTCGTAGATGAGAATCTCATCAGTTACTTTGACAATGTCGCCAAATGTGTTTCTGCGTTTGAGTAAGTCCTTGATTTTCTGTTTTGAAAGGCAAAGCTTACGCTTCAAAGCGTTGTATTCCGTTATAGTTAGGGGTCTTTTTGGGATTTGCATGTTTATTGTTTCACCTCCGTTACTCATTTGTGATCGTTGTTGACTCTGAATAGTCCGGCAAATCTTCGCCCAGTTTTCCTTCTCCTTGTAGCATGTTTTCAGAACGATTGTAGGAGTCTGTTTGCAGCTTTGTTTCTGCAACGATCAAAATTTCCGTTGTAGCTGGGTTGTCTCCTATGCTGCCTCTCATGTAAGCTATGAAACCGCTTTCTTGTCCTGTGTTCCAGGAGTTTTCTGTTCCAACTTGCCCTCTCACAATTTCTACTGGCATGTTTCATCCTCACTCATTTGTTATCGTCAGCTCCTCCTCAAAATCAGGGGACTCTTCAGTAGCAGAGTTTCCAGTCATTCCGCGAATCTGAGTTTCAAGATAGACAAGACTTTCTCCCACCTGTTTTGTTCCACCATGGTTCACGTAAAACGATTCAACCATGCTAAACTCGAGTTGCCTTCTCTCTTCCAGCAAGAAAGCTTGTGGAACAGAATTGCAGTATAAATTATCCTCAGCTCGAGTCAACTCTGTTTGATCATGAAATAGGGCGTCTGCAAAAAGTGCCTGCTCAAGGCTTTGAACATAACCATTTTCTAGACTGATTGTTATGAACCCGAATTCTTCTTCTCCAGGCGGTTCTTCTTCTCCGCCAGATCCCCCGCCTCCACCTTGCGATACATAGGTCGTGAAATTGAAAACTTCGTTGCGGGTCTTAGATAATTCTTCCAGAATGTCTTCTGTTCGCTTTATTGATCGGTTAAGCTCAAAAATACATGATGTTCGTGTCTTGATTGTTCTCATTACTTTGTAAGTGTCATCCAAATTCAGGGCAGATTTTGATACTGTTATTGTGTCTCCTGGATGAAGATGCGCTCCCTCAGTAATTGGACATGACACCCGAATCTGGCTGTCTTCAATATTTACTTCAGCAAGAAGTTTAGCAGCTAACAGATCTAAAGTGCCCTGAGTAGTAGCAAAGTTATTCCAGAAAACTGCAACATTATCGCCTGTTCCAGCAACACCTAAGAGTTCTTCGCCTTCTGAGCTGAAACCGCGAACGTGAACTTTGTCTCTGATCTTGCCTCGGTCAACTCCTCTTTTTGAAACTTTAGCTTTAGAAGAATCGAAACTTTGAGCTGAACCTCGAGATCCCAAATATAATGTGTCGCCGTCTTGAACCCAATAATCACAACTGCAGGCTTTGGCGACTTCAACCATGGCGTCATAACAGAGGGTTTGGTCAAAATTCATGTCAAGAGCAGTAGTTGGGCATGAACCCAAAGCTTCGTAGAGGCCTGCTGCAACTCTAACTTCTTCCATTATTTCGTTTGCTGGTTTAGCTTCATAGATTGCAGAGATGACGCGGCGCTTCATTAACTCATAAACGCCGTTATAGACGATGCATTTCAGCTCTTTGTTAGAGTATTCGACAGCAAAAAGGGCGCCCACGAACATTTGAACAGAATTATAACTGATTTTGACGATTTGGTCAGATTGAACAAACGTTCGATTAGCTGAGCTGTTGGGGATAAAGATTGTTGCCTCTTCGTGACCATTAAGTTCTTCAGTTATCTCTCCGATTCTGCCCGTGAACTCAACCCAATCTTCTACATCGCCATCAAAATGCTCAAAAACCCAGCCAGCCAACCCAAACCCCTCCTACAGAACGATGTGACTGCTCCCCTTCAGCAACTTGATTTTGTACGAAAACCGCTTAGCATCTAACTCCACATAGCTAAAGTCTGCGAGAAACCAGTTGCCGTCATATC
>JBAZEV010000026.1:0-25588 GCA_041653695.1 Bathyarchaeia archaeon | reverse complement strand
CGAAATATCCAAAATAGATGAATGTCCCAACTTCAAGTGCAACACCTGAAAATGCTAGTGTATAGTTCCATCCAAATTCTGTCCACATAAATTGTATATCAATGAAAATGAATGTTAGTAACCTAACTATTGCTGGGATAAAAACCAGAATAGCCTCTTTCTTTTCTTGTTTAATATTCAAAACAGTAAACAGGTATGCTGGTTGACTAAGAGAACTTGTTATTAGAATGATGTAATAAAAAAATGCTGAGGACTCTGTTGTGGCTGCGGTTCTTTGGAAAAAAGTTGCAAACTCCCAGACCGCTGTAAGAACACCAAAAACAAAGAAACTTTTTACAGCCAAAGTTTTGTTCCCAAACGAGCCTTTGATGAAGTCGTATGCAGAAACAAGAATTGCAACAAGTCCACCCAGGATGTACTGGAGAACCAAAACTGTTGGTACCGTTTAAATCAACCTCTTAGCAAGTCCTCAATGTTTCGTAGATTTCCATTCTGTCTGGCGGAATCAGTTGCGGCGGCTTATATTGCCCTATTGGTGAACCCATCTTTGTTTTCAAAGCAGAATACCGCGTAAAAGCACCATGTCGGACATACTCAACTTTTACAACCTCAGAGGGGTCTTTGATATGAAAATCCTGAACATACTTTTTGAAGTCATCCTGAACTTCTTGCAGTGCAGTGAAGATTCTTTTCTCTGCCTCTTTCTCGGAGTAATCCCACGATTTTTCCATCAAGAAACACAGTTTCTCTTTTGGGTCAACCAGTTTAGTTACTGCCCACCTGTCAGATGCCCGTAAACCCGCATTGAATAACGTTTCAACAACCGATTTTGAAGTAAGACGGAAATAACCATACACATCTAGAACCTGGTCTTTTCGTCCATCAAAGGAAAATATGGGCATTCCATCGTCCCTGAAGTCGACAACCTTGAACAAGTCTCCCATATCATACCTGAAAACTATTGAACCAAAAGGAGTTATCACTAAATCGTAGATTTCGCCCTTTTTTAGTTCGTCTAACTTCTTTAATTCACCGTTACCGGTTTGAAACTCCAAGTAACCTGGAATCAAATTGGGAACCAGATCAGTTTTCCGGTCTGGGTCGCCACGCATCAGGTTTCCTGCCTCGGTTGCGCCATATGTGTGCAAGGGTTCGAAATTGAACTCGTTTTTGAAGAAATCTATGTACAGCTGAGAATCTATTCCGCCCACAATTATTCCTTTCAGTGGTAAGTAATCAGCAATCTGTTTTCCTGTTTTACCTTTAATCTTGAGTTGAAGCAACTTGAACCCAAGCAACGTTTTCTTCAAACCCCAACTCATCCCCTTAAAGTATCCCGAATAAAGTGCCTCGGGGTCTACAAGGTACTGGCAAATCATGTAAAACATGGACCCGATACCGCCTGCAACGTCTATTTTTTTTCCGTTCTCAAGCGCCTTAAGAACATACGTAAACTTTTCTTTCATGCTCACAAGGTTATCCGCAACATCAATTGACGGAATCATGTTGAAGTGGTTCTGAAAAGCATCAGCACCCCAACCAGAAATGTAAGGCACGGGTGCGTTGATGTTTAGTGCGGTGTCGCCTTGGTTTAGTTTTGTTTCTCCCCAACTGTCACTGCATGAAATTAAAACAGTTGCCAATGAGGCTTGTAAAAAGTTTTTCCAGAACGTTTCCCCGTTTGCTATCCACTTGTTTTTTCCGGTGCTGCCTGTGGTTGTTGCACAGAAATAGTATGGCTCGGTCATGTACCTGTCAAGCGTAGACCCAATCTGTTTACCAATTCGAAGATAATATGTCGATAGCTGTTCATCTGTTAACCGGGGTGTGTTGGTTGTTGCCTGTTTCATTGAGGAGGCAAACGACTGTAACATCGGGTAATCGCTGTATGTTGATACGGGGACCTCGTTGAAGCTGGTTACACCAGATTTTTTTCCCGGTTCTGTTTTTTGCCATTTTGGAAAATATTTTTCAAGACGCTCATTACTGTAATCTAACTGTTCTTGGAATGTTTTATCGTAGAAACTGCAATATTTTTGCCAAAGATTGTTGGTGACCATTTTACGGATGCAAAGCATTTAGGGGTTTATTAACTGCACGGATTATGAACATGAATCGATACGTCTTTATTAACTCAAAAAACAAGTCACCACCTGCTTGAAATTGTGTAATAAAACGGTTTCATGCCGCTTTCAGTGTTTAGTGCAGACCACCAAACTACGCAACACGGGTTACCGACATACATTAGCGTGTTATAAGGAAAACAAACTTATAGAAGCGGGCTTTGAATATGTGCGGTACAGCAACAAGGTAAAATTGCTATCTACTTGAAGCAAAAATATCTGTTCTGTGCTCCGGTAGTATAGTCCGGTTAAGTATGACGGCCTCTCGAGCCGCCGACCCGGGTTCGAATCCCGGCCGGAGCACCAATCGTTGTTCTTTTTGTTTTTCCAGAAAAAATACTGTTTTCAACAATGTACCTCTATTAGTCTTCAAATATGCTACTAAGCTACAGTGGTTTGTGGGGAACAGCCAATGCTTTAGTATGGAATTTCAGAAAAAAGGCCATTTTCAACAATGAACTACTATTAGACTACTAACATGTTGCACAGGTGTGTTCAGAATCCTGTGTATTATTTGGTGGTATGGATTTTTTTGCGAAAACCTTTTTCTGAGCATATTGTTTAGTGGTATTTAACTTTGGGAGCGTTCGGCGTTGAAGCTGATTTACGTTGTTATCGATGGAATGGGCGACCGTCCCGTACCCGAATTAGGAAACAAGACGCCTCTTGAGGCTGCGGCTACACCGTATATGGATTCGCTTGCTAAAATGGGCAAAACTGGGCTCATGTATACTGTGGGTAAAGGGATGGCGCCAGAAAGTGATGTTGCTGTTGTTTCTATTCTTGGTTATGACCCCTTCAAATATCACGTAAGCAGAGGCGCCCTAGAAGCAATCGGCGCAGGCTTACAGATGGAAAACGGGGATTTGGCGCTTCGGTGCAACTTTGCGTCGTTAGGTTCCAACAACAACATAATTGACCGCCGTGCTGGACGGGATTTAACCCAACAAGAAGCTGATGAACTAGCCCAAGCAGTCAACGAACAAGTAACCTTAGAGTCGCATCAGGCAACGTTGCAGTTCAAGAGTACCGCAATTCACCGTGCCACTTTGGTGATAAAAAGCCAAGAAACCAAGCTTTCCGGCAACATCGATAACACCGACCCCGCATACAAACGGGTCAACGGCATCGGCGTAGCAGACCTAGATGCAGACATGGTTCTGAAACGTTGTGTGCCCTTTGATGAAACAAAACAAGCAAAAATCTCCGCTGATCTGGTCAACGAGTTTACCCAGAAAAGCATGGCTGTTTTGGACAATCATGAAGTGAACAAGAAACGTGCCAAAGCCAACCAGTTGAAGGCTAACGTTTTGTTGTGCAGGGACGCGGGCAATTCTGTGCCCAAGTTTCCGTTTCTGTGTGAACAGTACGACCTGAGTTTTGTTTGCTTGGCAGACATGAACGTGGAAAAAGGAATATCGATGCTGGCGGGTATGAGTCTGGTTGACCTTCCGTTGCCATCTAAGGATTTGAAGGCTGATTGCCTGTTGCGAGTCAAGAAGCTGGTGGAGGTCTTTGACAGTTACGACTGTTTCTATGTGCACATTAAAGGTCCAGATGAACCTGGACACGATGGCGACTGCAACAAAAAAACTGAGTTAATCTCGGTTATCGACAAATATTTTGTGGGAAACATGCTACATTACATTGACCTAAACGACACTCTTGTTTGTATCACCGCTGACCATTCTACGCCATGTGGTTTGCTGGCACACAGTGACGACCCCGTGCCTTTGCTTGTGTCAGGAAACGGCATAGAAGCTGATGGTGTGCAACGGTTTTCTGAAAAAGAATGCAAAAACGGTGCATTGGGGGTTCTAAATAAGGGAACCTTGCTGATGCCCATGCTTGTGGAGTATTTGAGGAAGTAGAAGGTTTTTTAGTACCTTCTATATCCGATGAACAGTCCTGCAACGAAGCTTACTATGAAAGGAACGCTGGAAACTGTGGCGATGATTCCTAATGTTGTAAGGATGCCAAGGAAGTTTGTTATGCTCATGTTTATTGAGTCAAGGTTTACGTTGAATGTGCCTGTGTACGCCAATGTTATTATTATGAATATTATGACTCCAATGGTTAACGCCATACCTGAAGCCCTTTTGACCAGATGTCCCGCAAAGTAGCCAGCTACCCCACCTATAACAAGCATGAATAATGCTGTTGCTAGTATTTCTTCCATTTCCTTTTTCACCTCTTAATGTTCTTGTATGTAGAGGATGCCCAACAGGTGTTGGTAATAACAAAAACTTTCTTTCCAGACAACTGGTTGTCTAGGAGCATTTGTGTTTTTGTGTTGGACACTTCTACACCCTCTATTCTCGAACTAAGCGTATTGATTTTTTTTATTTATAGTAATTATGAATTCAGAGTACATATTTGCCTTTCATAATCGCCTTTAATTAAAAACGCAGAATGAGGTTTTGGCGTTCAAATTGAGCACAAAACTTCAAGAAATCCGAAAAAAAATCGAAAAACTTGAGAAAGAAGCGGTTGAACTTAGGCGTCTTAAATCTGATTACCACTGCGCCAAAGAATTCCGTAGAATGTACAATAAGCACAACTTCGACTAGGGCTGCAAACTCTAGATTGGGGGCTTAATCTTTTCTCTTTTCTGAACTGGCAAACTCAACCAGTTATTAAACTCCAAGGATGGCGGCTCTACATTGAAGAGTTGCCGTCGGCGGTACTCTAAGAAATTGTTTTCTTTTCCTGCATAATCCGCGGCGGTATACACCTTGTTGCCCACGTTTTGTGCGCAATCAACCATCGGCTCGTATGCACTTTGCCAGTTTACGTCACGAAACAGGTGATGCCCCAAAACTGTTACCGGAACATTCTCAACCAGCGTCTGCAAGTTTTGCAAACCCGTTTGAATGTGCTCCTTTTTCACTTTAAATCCAACCAAATATGTTGGCGGTCCACCAACAACTACCAGTTGTGGTTTTTCAACCAAAATCTTCTGCAAAGTCGGCGTAAACATTGGACCCTGCACATCAGAGGTAAACAGTACACGTTCACTGCCTGCTTGTATGGTTGTCATTAGAACCCAGCCTAAATCCGAGTTCTCAGAGCCATGGAAAACGGGGTCAGAAAACTTAATCGTTGTTTCCCCAAACGTGAACACCTTGTCGTCAGCAACCTCAACCGTTTTAGCAACAGCGCCACCCGTTTTGTTAAACACCCAGCCTCTTTGCCGCTGACTGGCATTCACCATTGAACGGTAACTCTTGGCTAACACAAGTTTGTTTGTGTAAACCGTTTTTGCTTGCTCGTCTGATGACCAGCAACTAAACCAGTCCGTAAACGAAGGCGTGTGGTGGTCAAAATGGTAATGGCTGATAGTTAACACGTCCGCGTTCTGGGCTGCTGTGTTTATCTTTTCGCGGCACAACTGCAACGCTTGATACTCGCGGGGATGCGGTGGGTAGCCGTCTCTTGTTGGGGCTACTGCTGCGCTTGCGTCCAGCAATATTTTTGTGTCAGCCGTTTCTACGAGTGTGCACATGGAGCGTACGCCAAAGCTTTCATCGGCTATTGGCAGGACTTTGATTTGTTTGCCCATTTTGGTTCACACACTTTGTAACTACATTTTTATGTTTGGAGTCCTTAATTTGGTTTGGTGGGCGATGACGATTTTGACCCCACTGAATCGTGATTGAGATCTTGAGAAAAGTGGACAACCAAAACTTGGTGTTTTGTCGCTTTCAAGATTGCGTGAGCCCACCACCAATACGTTTTTGTTAGTTTTGAGTGGTTACTGTGTTGTTTTTGTGTTGAAGCAACACGTATCCTAAGAGTTGTTGTATGTGTATCCTATATTATGTCAACAATCGTAATACAGAGTTAAATGTTAAATATGTAGAACGTGTATTTTGAATAGAAGGAATTGCCTTTGACTGAGGAACAGATTAAAAATATACTGACCACCGAGAAGCTTTCTAGAATCAAGGCTGTGCTCGAAAAAGATCACGCTATCGACTGCCTTTTTCTTTTAAAGCTAGGCAATGGACGATGGAAGAACGCTAAGGCGTTCATGAAGGATTTGAACCTCACACTCAGCGATGGTACTTTCCGCTCCAGAATGATGGAGATGGAGATGCTTGGTTTGGCTGAGAGTGTAGCAATCGACCCGTTGAAGAAGTATTACGTGATTACTGCGCTCGGGGATAAATTAGCCAGCCTTCTTTTGGATTTGTTTGATGAGCTTTAGGCTCTGCTTTTCTTTTTGGTTGGCTTTTTTGCTTTTTTCATTTCGTTTTTTAGAATCAAGTGTATTAAGTCGTAAGATTTAAATCCGCTGATTACTAAGTTCTTTTGTGAACTCAAAGGAGGGAAAGAACAAAAAATGAGAAAACTCCTCAAAAATAAAAAAGCTCTTAGCCCAGTAGTCGCGGCAATCATACTCATCGCAGTAACAGTAGCAGTATCCATAGCCGTAGCAGCTTGGATGGGACAACTAACATTCAACTTCATGGAAACAGAAACAGCACAAATCACCGCTGCAACAATCCATATAACTGCTGACGATGTGGACACAATTGAACTGACGATTATGAACACTGGAACTACTGATATTGCGTTCTCCTCAGCAACAATAACTGGAGGCGGAACTACTGTAAGCATTGGTACAACAAGCATATCTTATGTATCACCCGCTACCTCGCTAGTCGGTGGAACGACTGGTGTTATCACACTTACAACTGCAGACGATATTGATTTTGTAACAGGTACACCTTATAGCATTACAATACTAACATCAAAGGGCAACGGATTGACATACACTGAAACCGCATAATACGGCAAAATCTGAGCTTTGTTTAAACAAACTTGAGGGCAGGGAAATCCTCCCTCTTTCACCATCTTTGGAGGTATAATAATAATGGTAATTGAACTAAAAGAATATGATTCGGCGGTAGATATAGCAAAAGCAATGGACGATGACATATCCAAGACAAAAAGTATCCTAGGCGAGTACCTGCGTAGGCTTGATTCCATACGGAATTTGGCTGAACGGTCCAAGAAGATACGTGAAGTAGTCTTCAAACTTGCAGGGAAAAAGACAGCCCAAAGCACACTTGGAGAAATAACGGTCGGCGACCTAAGTGTAATCTTGGACGCTAACCCATTCCATGAACTAACAGCCATCGAACAGGTGGTTCGCAGTCAACAGGATAGACTACTCGTTCTCCAGAAAGCTCGTGAAGCACTAAACTGGGTTGACCAAATCGGGGACACAGAAGGCCTCAAATACATAGTCTTGGAAAATGATGGGGTTCCAGAACAGATTCTGCTAAAGATCAACTAGATCCAGCAGGACGTGAAAACATGAGCAGGGACCCCTCCAGTATTGCTTTAAGCAATGCATTAACAGAAATCAGAAAGGCGTACCCTGATATCACCCATTCTTTCATTTTTGCAAAAGATGAAGAAATAGTATGTGAAAATTCTGAACTAGATAAAAAAACTTTGAACAAGTTTTTGGAAGATTTTCAGGCACTAAAAGAAGAAGCAAACATTATCGGTGAACTAGAAAACCTGCAGATCAACGCAAAAAACGGGCAGCTAACACTTCGCAAATACGACGACACATACCTCGCGTTGACAACACCTGAAGGCGTTGACAAAAACGAAGTCCACGCAATAACTGACGTTATAATTCCAACAATTCTCAAAACCGTGGCATCTTTAGAACAAAAAACACCCCAAAAAGAACAGCCTCAACTTTCGTCGCCTCAAAATGAGTTGACTGTTGACGTGTTCACTGGATTCTTTGGCGGTGACACCGTACAAGTTGACCTTGAAATAATCAGGGAATGGACAAAAGCACTTGGGAAAAATGGTTCAACCGCAGCACCTGCTGAGCTTGTGGAACATGTTAGAATCGAAACATTCCGCGGCGACTCAACCGTGTGCAAGGTAAAAGAAATCAGTGCACCAAACCTGAAAGCAAGAAATATTATACGGTTACCTGAAAAAATCTGCAAAACTTTGAATGTTAACAAAGGTGAACAAGTAATTGTCAAACCACTGTGATGAAGAAATATCTATGGCACAAGACGAATCCATAACCGATTTTGAGGCATTGCAAGAAAAACTGCAAACAATCAAAAAACAGGACGGAATCATCGGATACATCCTACGTGGAACAAAAACTGCGTCCATCGACCTTAAAGACCCAAAAAGAATAATTGACTACGCAACTTTGTCGTCTGCTGTATTTGACATTGCACAGGAAATGGCAGAGAAGCTGCAACTAGACGAAGTGAACTCCATCGTGTTGGAGAGCGAACAAACAAAACTGTTGTCAATGACCATCAAAAACCAGCGACTTAGCATCTTTATGGAAAAAACTGTTGACCACAACTTGGTATGCATTGACTTGGAATAATTTTCCGTTTTCTATTTCTTACTTATTTTTATTTTTTCCCCACAAAAAGGAGGGGACAGATTAGGTGTTTTTATTGTGCAAAAACGTAGCCTGTTTCAGTTACTACGCTGTTTGCACAGTTGCCTGCCCAGTTTACGGAGTAAGGTACTGAAATTGTGCCTGAAGGAACTGTGTAATCAACTGTGACGTCGAATGTTGGGTTAAGCACTACAGCGTAACTGATAGAAACTGTCCAACCTTGGCTTTCATACACGAAATTGCTTGCACCCAGCAACCCTGTTTCGATTATTCCGCCTGTCCATGAAAACTCGGTCATGAACTGTTCAGTTTCAGGGTGGTTAACTGCGATGTATTCCATGGCTGCGTTGCGGACTTGTTCTGGTGTTAAAACCTCGTATTTTGGGGCATCGTTTGTTTGGTCGTTTGGTGTGTTTCCGTTTACAAGCGCCCAGGTTATCCCGCTAAAGCACAGAAAAACAGCTGCACAAACTGCGAATACTAATATTTTTTTGTGTCCTATCATTTTTCATCGCAAACATGATGGCAATGGTGTTTACTTATTACCATGCGTTAGAACAATGTGTTCTAAAATTCAGAACACCACGTCCAGTAACTGGACAACATAGACAAAATCTAAAAGTACATGGGTTGTAACTGGTTTCTACAACGTAAAACGTTACTCAAACACGGTCACACCCAAAAACAGAGCTGAAAAACATGGTAAAACCTGCGAGCTACCTGCAGATAATACGGCCCTTGAACTGTTTAATGATGGGATTCGCAGTTATCGTGGGCGCTTCGCTGGTTTCCAACCTAAATTTAAACCTGAACCTGCTCTACGGGTTTGTTACCGCTTTCACGTTAACCGCAGCCTCAATGGTAATAAACGATTACTACGACCGCGAAATCGACAAAATCAACGAACCAAACCGCCCCATCCCACGGGGCGACATAACCCCAAAACAGGCGTTAGCCTATGCCACGGTGTTGACTGCTCTCGGGTTTGTTTCAGCGTTTGCAACTAACTTACCAAGTTTTGTGGTAGCATTATTTGCGTCGGTTATATCGGTTGGTTATATCACAAAGGGGAAAAAAACTGGACTGTTTGGAAACTTTCTGGTCAGCGCATCTGTTGTAATCCCGTTTGTTTACGGCGGGTTAACGTTGGGACAACTCCAAATGTCCACAATGCTTTTCGTTGCAATTGCATTTCTGTCTAATACTGGACGGGAAATCACAAAAGGCATCGTAGACGTGGAAGGCGACCAAGCCCATAACGTCAAAACAGTTGCTGTACGTTTCGGAGAACACAAAGCAGCAGTCGTTGCATCTGTTTTCTCAGTTGCTGCTGTTTGCCTTAGCCCCTTCCCGCTGGTTTTGGGTCTTGTTTCAATCTGGTTTGTGCCTCCTGTGCTTGTAACCGATGCGGGTTTGGTAATCTCCGCTGTTTTGCTTCTCAAGGATTACTCCAGAGAAAACGCCAAAAAAACAAAAAAACGAAACCTAATCTGGTTCGTAACCGGGCTGCTTGCGTTTATCCTTGGAACACTTTAGCAGTTTACCCAAGTTTGCTTCCAACAGAAATGTCCTTTTCAGGAACAACCAACGAAACGTTTCCGTCTGTGTCTTCAGCGGCTAGAACCATACACTCAGATTCCAGTCCCATCAGTTTTCTTTTGGGCAAATTCAACAGGAAAACAAATTTTTTACCCACCAAATATTCGGGCTCGTAATACGTTAACAAACCCGCCACACATTGACGAGTCTCAGAACCAAAATCAACCAATAGTTTAATCAACTTTTTCGAGTCCACAACCTGCTGAGCTTCTAGGACTTTGCCGATTTGAAGGTCCAGCTTCACGAAATCATCAAACGTTATCTCCATTCTTGCCACCAATGTTCATCTGATTCTGGTAATCAAAAATTTTAAACTTTTGTTTGTCCGTCGTTAAACATCGGCGAAATCTTTTCGGTAAACTTGCGTGTAACCGTTTGTTGAAACATTTTATCCTTAAAACAACTTGTTAAGAATAAAAATAAAGAAGAGTAGACCCGTTATTTGGTCTAACCTGTTTTATTGGTCTGACATTTTTTTGACGTAGACTGTTGCTACCATGCAGTCTCCTAGTCGTTGGCATATGATGCATTCTGGTGGAATAGGTGAGTCTTTTGGTCTGGCTGAAAGGTAACCGAAATGGTGTTGGCAGCCTGAGAAGAACCTGTCTTCGTTTGTTGTTGTGACTGTTTCGGTTTTGGCTGGTTTATGTGTTGCAGGAACCGTGTTCTTTTGTGTTCTTGTTGTTTTTTGTTTTTGTAGTTGTGCATGTTTTTGTGCCATCATCTTTAGTTCTTGTTGTGGAGTAGAAGCGCCTGCTATGCGGTTTCTTAGTGTCAGGATTGCTCCAGACGCCAGTAGTGATACTCCAATTATGACGTAGTGGATTACTGTCATGCCGATTCCTAGGCTGATGTTTTCACCTGTTCTGGAACCAAAAAATATGGTGCCGATGTCCTTGTTCCAGACTGTTATGTCGGTCCATGTTACCATGCCGACCCATCCTAGAATGACTGCGGCAACGGTGATTAGTGATAAAACCAGTATGTTTGGTAAAATGACTGAAAAAACGAAGTTTGGCAACTGTAACTTTTTTAGCATGTTATAGGTTCACCATTAAATTCTTGGGTGTTGATAATTTCTTATTTTAAAGAACTATTTAGTTTTGATGAACCCAGAATATGTACACCGAATCTTCACGGGTTCACAAACTTGTCTGGGTTTTACGTTGCCGTTTCTTTAGTAAATAAAACCGTTACAGATTACCGGGTTCTTGTTAGCGCCTAAATATTGCATGTATTGGCTGTTGAAGCCTGTAACTTAATGTTTTTGCGTGATATTGTATGGATGCCTGTTTTTTGTATGTGACAAATCCAAACACCAATATCGCCGCTAACCCAACCAAGTTCATTTGAAGAACCATTGTTACTGATGGTTCCCAGAACCACAGAACGTTAACTCCGTAGTATAGTGGCGGTAAGTAGCCCTGCATCGCGTAAAATAGTGTGTCTTCTAATCCAAAAAGGAAAAAGAACCATGTTGCTAAGGGTATGAGGCTTTTCATGAAATAGGATGCAATTACTGGCGTTACAATGAAAACGGTCCTGTATAGTAAATGCCAAACCCATATGCTGTTCCATGCCTGAATCGGGCGGTAATAGCTTTCAACAACTGCTATGTCTAGAATCGTCAAGAAAACACAGAGTGCACTCAGAACAAACCAAGAATTAGACACAGAAGTACGCTGTTTTTGCATGTTTTTATTTAGAAAAAACTTTGAATTTAAAGACCCCAGAGACAATGTTATAGAATGAATTACCTGTTTTAAAATCCCAAAAACATGAAACAGGTATTCTGTTTGTCCAATCAGAATGTTGATACTTGATAATTTTTGTTTAACCGAAAACTTTCCATTGGAAACATTCGGGTTTAGATATATACGCGGATATTATGTGCCATTTTTGCCTCAAAAATAGTGACCTATATTTTAGGGTTAACCTTTCAGGTGTACAAGACCTAAAAAAGGTGGATGGTGGGAGACTGTTTCTTTTGGTGTCATGCTTTGTTTGCTGTTTCTACTTTGACAACCACTTCTTTTGGTTTCTTTGTCCTGTTAAAAAGCATCATTGCTATACTGAACACGAACCAGATTATTACGCCGTAAATTACTCCGTTTATTATTCCTGTGACCAAACCAGCGTAACTTGTTTGATTGACATCTTGGATGAATTGTTCAACTACCATGGAACCGGGGGGCAATGGTGTAACCAATGAGATTAACAAAAACAGGACAAATGAGATGACAAATACTACTGCGCCAATCATAGTTTCACCTCCCTCCCGATGAAATATGACAGTATTTGTACTTAAAACCTTTGAACTGAATATACCATTTTAAGTTAGTATCTAATGTTTTACTATGGGTTCAATTTTTTGGTTTGAGCGCAAATTCGCTGATTTCTATGCATAGTCGGTCGGCGCGTTCTTCTTTGGTGAATTTGGAAATCTCTATAGTTTCTTTGAAGTTGGGACCATCTATGGTCATTGTGTGGTATTCACCGTTTTCTCCGCAGGGGTCAATGCCGTTTTCTTTAGTATATTCTTTTATCTTGTTGAGTGTTTCTTTGTTTATTTGGGTTCCAAGCCAATCTTTTGTGAACCGCTTGCTCATACACGTGAAAACTGAGCGAAATCCAGATGAAACCTCTTCTTCCAAAACTTTGGTTGTGTCCTGCTGCCAAAGAGGCATTAATACTTTGATGTCTAAGCCTTTGGTTACTTTTTCCATCCAGTTTCCGTGGAACTCGTCCACGATGTAGATGTCGCCTGTTACGATTCCTTCTATGCCCATTTCTACAAGTTTCTTGATTGCCTCGTGGTAGCTTTGTTCGTATGGCTGTTTTACTTCAAGTTTTAGAAGTGGAATTCCCAACGCTTTTGATTGCAGTTCCATGATTTCTGGGGGGTGACAAACTGATGGCCATGTTTCGGCGATGAATGCTACAAGGTATTTTATTTCGTGTCCTTGTTTCATTACTTTGTAACATGATAAAGCTGATTCTATTCCGCCACTCCATGAGATTGCAACTTTCATTTCCATTACTTCCATTGCTTTGGTTCAAACATTTCTTGAACAGTTTTTGTTCAGTTAACATTCAAATAATGGAAAATTCAAATATAAATATTTCCACGTTATTGAACTTTTAATTATTTGAACTGAAAAAAACTGAATGTGTGTTCATCATGTCTGATGTTTAATGGGTTATTTTGTTCTGCACATAATTGTTTTTGGTTACCAACGATTTTCAAAGCCCTTAAAAGAACGTAAGTTTAGATTTAACACTCAAACAGGTTAACTGCAACATGTTGTTCTGTTGATTTGTGCAAAAACTGTGGCGAGGTAAACCCAAACAAACAAGTTGGAATAAACATGACTATTTGCACTTTATGTAAAAAACGGGACGCCATATTTTACCGCAACTATTCGGGAGAAAACCTCTGCGGGCGATGCTTTTGCAGTAGCATCGAGGATAAGGTTAGAAAAACCATCGCCAAATATGAGATGCTAAAACACAACGACAACATCATGGTGGGTGTTTCCGGCGGCAAAGACAGCCTTACCATGCTACATATACTCGCCAAACTCGAGAAAGGGTTTCCAGGCGTGAAACTTGTTGCAGGTACAGTTGATGAAGGCATACATAACTACCGTGATGAGGCACTCAAAATTGCAGAAGCACACTGCCAAAAACTTGGCGTAGAACATGTCTTAGGTTCGTTCAAGGACATGTTTGGTTACACATTAGACGAAATCGTTGCCTTAATCCGTAAACAGGGCAAAACAGGTTTAACACCATGCAGTTACTGTGGAGTATTACGCCGCAAGGCACTTAACATGATGGCACGGGATGCTGGAGCCAACAAACTTGTTATCGCGCACAGCCTTGACGACGAAGCCCAAACAATGCTTCTTAACATTGTTCACGGTGACCCGTTGCGGATTGCGCGGGCTAAACCCATGTTGGATATTATTCACCCCATGTTTGTTCAACGGGTGAAACCGCTTTGCATGGTTCCGGAAAAAGAGATTGTGATGTATGCGTATCTTAAGAACATTGAGTTCCAGTGCATCGACTGCCCATACGCTGAGGCTGCGCTGAGAAACGATGTGCGAACCATGCTTAACCGGATGGAACACAACCACCCGGGTACCTTGTTTACTGTTTTTCAGTCTATGGAAAAACTTAGACCCGTACTGGAAACGGCAGTTGGCGACGTTAAACTAGGTGAATGCAAACAATGCGGTGAACCCACAGGTGGCGACCTTTGCAGGGCTTGCCAGTTGCTGGAACAGATACGTGTTCTGTAACAGTGTTTTGGGGAAAACATTTTTTGTATGTTTCCAATCTTGTTTGGCAGTGAACATAGTTGACTGTACTCTCTGACAACGAAATATTGGATGCCCTGAAAACGGGAGAACTAAAACTGGAACCAAACGACCTAGCTGCGTGCTTAAACCCCGCAGGTTACGACCTCCGCTGCTCAAAAACAGTGGTAATAAAATCAACAAAACATGAACTCGTCGCAACACTGGAAACCGTGGAGTTAGGCCTGAACATTGTGGCGTTCATGTTTATCCGTTCCTCGCTTGCACGGGAAGGCATTATTGGAAGCTTTGCCGTTATTGACCCCGGTTTTCGTGGGCAGCTTACATTGAACATGACCAACGTCGGCGACAAAGAAGTCACATTACATGAAGGCGAACGCATCGTCCAGATAGTTTTCCACAGACTTGGTGACTCGGCAAAGAAGGGCTACAATGGGTCTTACCAAGACAGCAAAGGCGTGGTTACAAGCAGACGAAAATAGCCGTACCGAACCTTTGAGTTGTAACAAAAGTTTATCGTTGCTGTGGTTTTCCAAGAAAAAGGCCATTTTCAACAATGAACTACTATTAGACTTCAAATATGATACAAATATGCCGCGGTTCTCTGGACGCGAAGTTCTATTTTTGTAGAAAAACAGAAAAAATATTGATAACCATAACTAAAGTTTACAAATTTGTTGTATATATACCTCTATTATTAAATTACATTGTTTGGGATATAGCTTTTTCGACAGGTGAGTATTTGAAGATTACAATAATTAGAAGATAGAATTAAGTTGGTTGGTTTAAATTTTAACCCCAAACCCAATAACACTTAATCTTTTCTCATTTTAACAATCTCTCTTCTTTCCTCTCTCCTGCACTCTAACTTACGCTCTCAAAAAAACAAAAAAATATTAGTATCGTTTAACATATTGTTGTTTGGTTTGTAAAGTGAAAAAAAGTAGACTCAAAAGAGGTACTTTTTTTGTTGTTATGCTTTTGTTTGTAACATTAATAGATTCCGATGCATATTCATTCGCGTCAACAATAAGCAGTGAAGAAAATTCTTGGACAACCAAAACGCCAATGCCTACAGCACGGGTTGGTTTGTGTGTTGCGGTTGTGGATGGAAAAATCTACGCCATCGGCGGCAGTACTGGCAACTACTGCTACGTAGGAGTGAACGAAATGTATGACCCCGAAACGGACACGTGGACTACAATGGAGCCAATGCCTACGCCACGGGCTGATTTCGCTATAGCGGTGTACCAAAACAAAATTTATTGTATCGGTGGACAAACTAGTGTTAATCAACAAGGCAAAATAACAGGCCAAACCGAGGTTTACGACCCTGCCACAAACACGTGGGAAACAAAAGCATCAATGCCCACACCAAGGTGCTTTTTGGAAGCAAATGTAGTAGACGACAAAATATACGTTATTGGTGGAAAAATTAATTCAAATAGTGTTTCAACAAAAAACGAGGCGTATGATCCCGCTACTGATTCATGGTATACTGTTGTGCCTGAGTCCATGCCAACTGGAATTTATGTGTATGCTTCAGCGGTAATAGACGATAAAATATACATAATCGGTGGATTGACGCAATTTGGTTGGTGGCCAACCACCACACCTACTAATAAGACTTTGATATATGATGTCCAAACTGATGAGTGGACCAAGGGGGAATCTCTTCCATACCTTATTGATGTTGGTGCTGCAACTGCCACAACGGGAGTTAATGCGCCTCAGAGAATATACGTTATTGGCGGATATCGATGGGTGTACTCAACAACATGTGAAGTAAGCTGTCAAGTAAGCGTATACGATCCAATAACAAAGACATGGACGTTTGGCGAAGATATGCCCACCAGTCGCGTGGGGTTAGCTGTTGCAGTAGTAAACGACAAAATCTATGCAATAGGCGGGTATGAAAGCGATTCTTCCGCTTCAACAGTTAATGAAGAGTACACACCAGTAGGTTACAAAGAACCGAAAGTGATGTCCATTTTTGTGGATTCCCCCGCAAACAAAACGTATTACACAGACACGATTAAGCTGCAGTTTGTAATCAACAAAACTGCTTCACGGGTTATGTACAGTCTGGATAGCAAAGATAATGTTTCACTGGCAGAGAACCCAACATTGACTCTTTCAGGTTTGTCTGATGGAAGTCACAGCATAACGGTTTATGCACAGGATGCAATAACGGGCAAGTACGCAAAATCTCAGACAGTCTATTTTACGGTGCAGACCTGCCAAGAAACTCTTTGCATGGCTGTTATTGGTGTAATAGCAGTAATTGCAACAGGAATAATTTACAGAAAATGGCACAAACCCAAAACGGGGAAAAAGGTTAAAATTTAATGCAAATCTAAGAAAGACCAATTAAGATTAACCAGTTATCTTTTAGTTTCCAATACAGATTTTTGTTTGTTGCTAATTTTTCTAGTTTTTTAACTGGGACACTTTCGATTCTTGTGCCTTTGCGTGTTGTTAGTTTTAGGCGTATGATGTTTTCTGAGTCGAATTCGGTTTGGGATAGTATTTCGTTTGTGGAGAGCTGTGTTGTTTCGGGTTTTTGTTTGTTTTTTGTTGGGTATTTCTTTTTTTGTTTTCGAACCACAATAATTACCCCGTGTATTTTGTGTTTTTGGGGTTTTTATGTTTTGTTGACGTTTGCGCCGTTTCTGATTTTTACGTCCATTTGGTAATAGCGGAAGAGTTGACGGATTCCGTTTGTTAACGATTTGGAGGTGTTGATTTTGTAGCCTTCCTCTAAGAGGTGCGCGTGAAATTGTTCTATGATTTTGGCATATCGTGTTGCTCTGTTTCTATATGTCACTAAATCTTCGTTTGGTCTTTGGGTTAGGCCGTCTTTTCTTTCCTGCAAATCTTCGTTTGCGGTCTTTCCATACCCTTCAAAAAAATTTTTTCAATCCAATCTTGTAGATTTTTCTTGTTCCCTTCGAATTTGTGCTCTCCAAAAACTCTTGGGCACTCATTGTTAATCCCAATTTACTTACCTCAGTCCACATTTGAGGTATATCAATCTTTAGAAACTGTCAACTTTAATTTTAGTTCCACGCTGTTTTCAACATACTTCTGTTATTAGTCTTCAAACATGTTTTGGGTATCAACGCCAGTTTGGCGTTTTAGTTAGTTTCTTTTTTAATATAACTGCCACTGTTGCCACAGCCCCTAAAACTGGCAGTATCATCCATGCCTGAAACTCTGGAATCGCAACTATCGGGTTTCCGTATGGTTCCATGAGTGGGTAATCGTCTGTGTAACGTGGCATCTCGGCGATTACGTAGGGGGTGTCGCCTGTTTTGTTGTTGTCTGTGTCTGTTCCGTTGTATTTTTGCCAGTAGTTTCCAGTTGTGCCGTTACAGAAACTGATTTGGGACTCTGGAATATGTGTCCCATACATGATGCTGAATTCGACGTCGAAGTCGTTGTAGAAGTTGTTGTTGTAAACAGTGACCTCGATTGGGATGAACGTGTCATAGTCGATGATGTTGCTTATCGTTAACCCTTTTTGGTTGCGTGCAATGGTGTTTTGTGTGATAACGTTTTGGTTTCCGCCTGTTATTTTGATGCCTGCTTCGTTTGTGTTGAATGTGGTTCCCGTTACGGTGTTGTTTTTGATGGTTACCATCGACGAATTAGTTACCTCAATCCCGCTGATGTAAACGTTGATGCCGTGTGTGCCGTAGTATGTGTCTTGGATGACAAGGTTCTGGACGGTTATGTTGTTTAACTCTGAAATCACGAGCCTAGCATCCTGCAATATGTGACCGTTGCCGTCGATTACTATGTCGTTTTTCTGGATGATTATATCCCCGTTGACTACCGCGTCCAAGGTAAAAGTGTAAACGTTGCCCTGTTTTGTGATGATATCTGTTCCCTCTACTGTTCCGTTTGCGTGGATGTAGATTGCATTATCTGTTTGCGCTAAAGTGACCTGTGAAAAACACAAAAAACCTAAAGTGAATACTAACACAAAAAACAGAGCCTTTACCCATTTTCCCATCAATATTACCTTAACAAGTAAACAACCCTGCAGGTGAAAAGCGTTGTTATTGCCCCTTTTAGGGCAAAAAAACCTTAATTAGCCTTAACAGGAAATATCAGGTTGGCATGTGTTACAGAACCTGTTTTGTGGATACGAAAAGGTTTTTAGTGCCGTCTTATAACAAAAGAAACAAAACGTAGTTAATGTATGAGGTGAATGGTTTGTCTGTATTTGCCGCACCAGGTGCTTACGATCGCGCTATCACTGTATTCTCCCCTGATGGTCGCCTTTTCCAGGTTGAATATGCCCTAGAAACAGTAAATCGAGGGGCAACCATAATTGGCATCGCCTGCTCAAGTGGAGTAGTCTTAGGAGCAGAAGAAAAAATTGAAACCAAACTGCAAGACACACAGTTTGCGTGGAAACTTTACACCGTTGATGACCATCTTGGCGCTGCAGTTGTTGGCTTGGGTTCTGACGCACGTATCCTAATTGACCAAGCAAGAATCTATGCACAAAGCAACCGTCTAACATATGACGAGCCCATAGATGTAGAAATGATGACAAAACGTGTCGGCGATGTAAAACAGCTTTACACCCAACACGCAGGAGTACGACCCTTTGGCGTTTCAATCATATTCGGCGGAGTCGACAAAACAGGAAGCCGACTGTTCTCAACTGACCCCAGCGGTTCCTACCGCGGATACAAAGCAGTAGCTGTTGGAATTGGTCGAGAAACAGTTGAAAACATCCTGAAAGAAGAATACCGCGACGACATGAACATTGATGAAGCAGTAAGACTTACAATCAAATCTTTAACAAAAGCCCTTGAAGCACGAGGCGAACCCAAAAGAATCAAAGTCAGCGTGATTTCATCTGAAACCAAAAAGCTCCAAATGCTCAGTGACGAAATAATCGAGAACATACAAAAGGAGCTTGAGGGCAGTGAAACTAAATGAGCGAACGGTACACAATAGCACGCTTCACACATGAAGGCGAACACTTCGAAATTCTAACAAAACCTGACCGAGCTCTTGCCTATAAGCTCGGTAAAGGTAGCGCTATCTCTGAAGTTTTAGTTGCAGAAACAATCTACACAGACGCAGGAAAAGGCACAAAAGCATCCGAAGAAAAACTGCAAGAAGTCTTCGGAACAACTGATTCTTTTAAGATTGCTGACGCAATCCTGAAAAAGGGAACACTTCAGTTAACTACCGAACAAAGAAAACAGCTTGTTGAAGAAAAACGCAAGCAGATTATCACATTCATTTCACGTGAATGTATAGACCCAAAAACAAACCTTCCGCACCCACCCGTGCGTATTGAACAAGCAATGAAAGAAGTCCGATACGCTATTGATACACAAAAAAGCGTAGAAGAACAAGCAAAAGACATAATCAAACTGTTACGTCCAATTATTCCCCTTAAAATGGAGAAAATCACGGTATCTATACACATTCCCGCGGAACACGCAAGCAAAGTATACGGAGCCGCAAAAGGTTACGGTACAATACTACGTGACCAATGGCTGGGTGATGGGTCTTGGTCTGCATCCATCGAAATGTCCGCTGGCTCGTATGGGCCTTTTTTGGACAAGTTGGGTAAAATGACCAAAGGAAATCTTGAAGCAAAACTAGAAAAATAACAATAATAAAAATTTGAGGTGATTAATATACCACTGTTTTATGAAAAGAAACAGCTTGTAACTCCTGGAGACCTTCTAGCTGAAGGCGATTACGTATCAGGAGACAGCACATACCAAGAAAACGGAAAAATATTTGCAACACGGCTAGGGCTTGTTGACTACGACGGAAAAAGAGTTCACGTCGTTGCGTTGAAAGCGTTTTATGTTCCAGCCCCAGGCGACACTGTGGTAGGAAAAGTTGTTGAAACAACATCAAGTGGCTGGATTTTAGACATAAAAGCTCCACAACAAGCACGGCTACGAGCCGGAGACGTTGTTGAACGTTCCTTTAAACCTGAAACAACAGATTTGCCATCAATCTTTGACGTAGGTGACCTGCTAATCGCAAAAATTGTGGCCTACGACCGAACAACTGAACCAGTATTGTCCATCCGTGAACCTGGTCTGGGAAAAATTATGCGGGGTCAACTAGTTACTGTTACTCCAACAAAGATTCCCAGAATCATCGGACGACAAGGCTCAATGGTTGGCATGATAAAACGTGAAACCGGATGCCAGATAACAATTGGACAAAACGGTTTAGTTCTTATCAGCGGCAAATCCCCCGAAGAGGAACGAATAGCCGTTAAGGCACTTCGTAAAATTGAACAGGAATCCCACACAAGTGGATTGACTGATCGCGTTACTGAAATGATTAAAAAGGAAAGGGAAACCCTTGACAGCAACAAAAAAGAAAACTAAGAAAGAGACAGAAAAAACGTCAACCAGTAAAACAGAAAAATTGGTTGACAAAAAAGGTATCCGTTTAGATGGACGGAAAATTGACGAATTAAGAACTACCAAAATGCAAGTAGGTGTTTTACCTAACGCAGACGGTTCTGCATATCTTGAACAGGGCAAAAACAAAATCCTCGTAGGCGTCTACGGTCCTAAAGAAGCACATCCACGTCACATCGCACGACAAGACCGCGCAGTAATACAATGCCGATACCACATGGCACCGTTCTCGGTTGACGAAAGAAAATCGCCAGCACCCTCAAGAAGGGACGTTGAGCTATCTAAGGTAATCCGGGAAGCGTTAGAGCCAGCAGTATTTCTTGAATACTACCCGAAAACATCCATACAAGTATACATCGAGGTACTACAAGCCGACGGAGGAACACGGTGCGCAGGCATAACCACTGCTGCTTTAGCATTGGCTGATGCAGGCCTACCCATGAAGGACCTAGTCGTAGCCTGTGCAGCAGGAAAAGCAGACGGAACCGTTTTGGTTGACTTGATGGACACAGAAGACAAAGTCGGCGAAGCCGATGTGCCCGTAGCATATATGCCTAACCTGAAAGCCATAACCTTGCTGCAGATGGATGGAAAACTATCCACCAAAGAATTTGAAACCGCAGTAAACATGGCAATTGGTGGTTGCGGCAAACTGTATGAAATCCAAAAAGAGGCATTAAAAACTAAATACATGTCCGGTAAAGAGGTTGAAGAACAATGACCAGTGAAGCGGTTGTTATGTACATAATGAAAAAACGGATAACCGAACTGTTGGAAAACGGAAAACGCATAGATGGACGCGCACCAACAGAATATCGGTCAATACAAATCGAAGCAGGTGTAATTGAACGCGCTGAAGGTTCTGCCCGAATTCGTTTAGGCAAAACCGAAGTAATAGTAGGCGTTAAAATTGCAACTGGCACCCCATTCCCAGACATGCCCGACAAAGGTGTACTCACAGTAAACGCAGAACTTGTGCCACTAGCTTCTCCAGCTTTTGAACCAGGTCCACCAGATGAGTCTGCTGTGGAATTGGCTCGAGTAGTTGACCGAGGCATACGTGAATCACAGGCGATCGACCTAGAGAAACTGTGTGTTGAACCTGGTAAACTGGTGTTCGTTGTGTTCGTGGACGTTTACGTTCTTAATCATGACGGAAACCTGATAGACGCTTCAACTATGGGAGCGTTGGCGGCTTTGGTTAACACTAAGATGTTCAAGTACACCGTTGAAGACTGTGCAATCGTAAAGAAGCTTGGATATTCTCCTTTGCCCATCATGAACTATCCAATATCTGTGACTTTTGCTAAAATAGGCAATAAGCTAATATTGGACACTGGAATTGAAGAAGAAGAGGTCATGGATGCCAGATTGACTGTAACCATGGACAAAGATGGAAACATCTGTGCCATGCAAAAAGGTGGCGGTTCTGGCTACTTCACCAAAGAAGAAATCTTTGATGCAGTTCAAATTGCATCTGAGAAGACTGTAGAATTAAGAAAAACAGTGGTTAAAGGCTGATGGGAAGAAACACAAAAAAAGTTGGAATGTCTAGAGGACTTGGTACACGTTACGGTGCAACGCTACGCAAACGCTACGTGAACGTAGTCACTGAAGCCCGAAAAGTGCACACATGCCCACAATGTGGTTATGCTGCTGTTCAACGGGAAAGTGTTGGCATCTGGAACTGCAGAAAGTGTAATCTCACTTTTGCGGGTGGCGCTTATACTCCAATCACAAAACTTGGAGTTATCGCAAAGCGTCAAGTGAAGAGCCTGTCCTCGTCTGAGTCTTAAACTGAAGGTGAAAGCCTTCTTCATTTCACCTTTTGTGGTGAGGTAATTTTTCTTTGATGCTGCTTACTACCTCTCGTAGACCAAGTGATGAGTTACGCACGTTTTGTCGCGATTTATCTAATACTATTTCTGACCTTACGCGTGTTAACAGAGGAAAAATGAGTTTAGATGGCGTAGCAGAAAAAGCGATTGAACTAGAAGCTGACCACGTTATTGTGGTAGACCGCTGGAACAAAGGTGTCGGGCAGATAAGTTTGTTTACTTTAAGGTCTAATGGGTTGGCTGTTTTTGCTCCACAGTTGTTGTTATCCAACATTTTGTTAAGACGCGATTTTGGGCAACCCACACGGCGTAAAGCAACCGCGGTAACCATGGACTCCAAAGATTTTGGGGAACTGGAAACGGTGGGTAAACGTTTCAGCGAATTCTTTGGGTTACCGTTACTAACTACAAAACAGGCATACAGGGAACACAACGTTTCTTTACATCTGATGCTGGATTCTTCAAAGCGGTTAAGGGTAACTTTTATTGGTCTTGAACGAATGGTAGAACTAGGACCGCAGGTCACCGTTTCAAAACTTGTCTGGGATGTATAAACGTTGGATATCCAAGCTGAAGTCCGCCTAGATTTTGATTCAAAAAAACAACTAAGAGTAGTCCTCGATGCTTTACGACCCGAAGCCGAGCAAGCAAAGACTTCCCGTTCTGACCTTCGCCTGAACGTGGATGCAATGAGTCTTGTTTTAGATTTCATGGCAACAGATACCCCCGCGTTGCGTGCTGCGGTGAACTCGTATTTGCGCCTTGTTGGCGTTGCCATGAACCTGCAAATATTTGCTGAGTAAACGGTCGGGTTGCTGTTTTTTGGTGAAAACGCTTAATATACGCCAAGTATTTTAAGCTCAAGACTTTACAGCAATTATTTGAGGAGTTATAATAGATGAGCGAAGATATTTCCAGACTTCCCCCACAGATTCAGCAACGGTTGCTTAGGCTTCAACAGTTGCAACAGAATTTGCAGAGTGTAATGACCCAAAAACAGCAACTTGAAATGCAGTTATCTGAGGTTGATGCGGCATCTGCCGAGTTAGCTAAACTGGACGAAACTGCGGTTGTGTACAAGTCTGTTGGTGCACTTCTTGTTAAATCAGAAAAAACTAAGGTCACTGAAGACTTGAAGGAACGCCAAGAACTCTTGAAGATGCGCGTTGACGTGTTGGCGAAACAGGATACACGGCTTCGAGCACAGGTTAAAGAGCTTCAGGAGAAACTGCAACAGGACCTTCGACCAGTAGGATCTCCTTAGGAAGAAACCTGATTGGACGAAATCGGCTTTCCTGAACTCACAATGGAGCAAGTTTCTGAACTGTGCGAAACTGCAGAACAGGCTGCCCGAGACTACGTTTTATCTAAAGTTCCGACAAGCAGAATCGTTGCCCTCGACGTTACAGTTGACGCCGAAGGCACAAAACCTGTAACCGTAAACGTTGAGGCTAACATTGTTCTTTCCCCCCTCATGAAAGACTTTGATGTCAAGGATTTAACAAAACAGGCAACAAAACGTGCCTTCGAACGTGTAGAACAATACTTGAGGGAACTGAAATGCAACTCGACAAAATAGTTGCATTAATCGATAAACATGATGCCAAGTTAGCCGTTTTGTTATGTCACCACAACGCAGACCCCGACGCGTTGGGTTCTGCTTACGCGTTTAGTGGATTGCTGAAACGTTTACGCCCCGCCCTAGAAACCGAAATCGGGGCTGCTTCAGGACCAAGCAAACTTGGAAAAACGTTGCTGAGTTGTTTGCCTTTGAAGCTTGCTGGTCAACCAAGAATAGAACAAGCCGATTTAATCGTTTTATTGGACACTAACACCATACAGCAACTGGATGTTTGGGGCACAAGAATAAGCCCAACTCAGCCGCTTGTTGTAATCGACCACCACGCTAGTCACCCTGAAACCGAAAAGGTTGCAACTGTTTCGGTTACGGACGATAATGTTTCATCTGCCTGCGAGGTTGTTTACCGCCTGTTTAAAGAGGCAAAACAGAAACCAACAACTGACGAAGCAAAGGCGCTGTTTCTTGGAATCGCGTTTGACACACGCCATTTTGTTATCGCATCTGCTGGTACACTTAGGGTTGTGGCTGAACTAACTGAACTGGGAGTTAACCCACAGGAGACGCTTCCAATTCTTTCGTTGCCGATGGAGACCTCTGAACGTGTTGCTCGGTTGAAGGCTGGCTCTAGAGTAGACCTTTTGCGGGTTGGTCCATGGTTGATAGCCCTTAGCCATGTTAGCGCGTTTCAGGCTTCTGCTGCGCGGGGTCTTGTTTCTTTGGGTGCACATGTTGCCGTGGTTGCGGGGCTGAAAGGGGACAAGATTCAGGTCAGTTTTCGTGGTGTTCACGAGTTTTACGAAAAAACTGGCATACACCTTGGAACCGATTTAGCCAAGCCCCTAGGCGAGTTTTTGGGTGGTATGGGTGGGGGGCACTCGGTTTCGGCGGGTGCGAATGGTGTTGGGTGTTTGGATGACTGTTTTGATTTTTGTTCTAGAGTATTTAAGAAAAAACTGGGTTAACACTTTTTTGAGTAGCTACTCTTAAATGGAATAAACAGGGTGCAATAAACGGGCGGACGAAACATTGGCGGTAATCGAAACCAAAGATTTATCGTATACTTATCCGGGTGCAACAAAACCGTCCATCCAAAACGTGTCCCTGACCATAAACAAAGGAGAATTCGTAATCCTTACCGGTCCAAGCGGATGCGGAAAAACCACCCTTTGCCGATGTTTTAATGGGCTTATTCCACATTTCTACAACGGCGAACTGGAAGGCGAACTCACCGTTACAGACCTCAAAGTAGCAGACACCCAAATCCACCAACTAGCTCGCCATGTTGGGTTTGTG
>JBAZEV010000025.1:0-26601 GCA_041653695.1 Bathyarchaeia archaeon | reverse complement strand
CGCCAACCAAAGCATCTGCAACTCTACGTACAGAATAATCTCGTCCAGTGACGCTCCTGATTTCGCCTTTAGAAACTATTTTCACGATTGTATTGACGCCGCGCGATTTCGGGCTCAAAGTTTCAACTTTTACTATTTCTTCATTATTCTCGGATGGTTCTTCAACTGACATTTAATCTACATCCGAATTATGGTCGTTCTGAGCAGTTCTTAAAGATTGTGGTAATCCCAAAACACAGAAACAGACAATAAAAACAAAAAACGCCAACAACCCACTCATAATTTATAAGTTCCACACCGTAACTCAATAACTAAAGGTGTTTTCATGAGCGGGCACACAAAATTCCAAGAACGATCACCATCAGTTCCAATAGAAAAAATTGACGACTACACTTGGCGAATACCCCAAACATACAAACAGGGCATGCGGGTTCCTGGAATAGTCTTTGCCGACGACCAGCTCATAGAAAAAATGAAACTAGACCGCACACTTGACCAATGTGCAAACGTTGCACATCTGCCAGGCATCTACACTTATGCAATAACGTTGCCTGATGGACATGAAGGATACGGGTTTCCAATAGGCGGAGTCGCAGCCACAGACTACAACGACGGAGTCATCAGCCCCGGAGGAGTAGGCTACGACATCAACTGTGGTGTGCGCCTGTTAACAACAAACCTTTCAGAAAGCGACGTTAGACCGCACCTTGCTGCGCTTACAAATGCGATATTCAAAAATGTGCCCAGCGGACTTGGAAGCAGCCGCAAAGACTTCAAACTGAATATGCATGACCTAGAACAAGTGATAACAGAAGGCGTTTCTTGGGCAGTAGAAAAAGGTCTAGGACGACCCGAAGACATTGAACACTGCGAAGAAAAAGGTTGCATGGACGGCGCTAACCCAGATAAGGTTTCATCCAAAGCCAAACAGCGGGGTCTGCCTCAAAGCGGTACGCTGGGTTCAGGAAACCACTTTTTAGAAATCGGAAAAGTAGACAAAATATTGGACAAAAAAGTCGCCAAAACCTTCGGCGTAACCCATGAGGGGCAGGTAACAGTTTTGATTCACTGCGGCTCCCGCGGTTTAGGACACCAAACATGCTCAGATTACCTGCACATCATGGAAAGGGCGGTGGAAAAATACAAAATCAGTATACCAGACCGTGAACTTGCATGCGCACCTGCCTCAAGTAACGAGGCTCAGGACTACTACGAGGCGATGGCGTGTGCAGTTAACTACGCGTTTGTTAACCGCCAAGTAATCACTCACTGGGTGCGCCAAAGCTTCGAGGAGGTTCTGAAACGTTCAGCGGACAGTTTTGGTTTAGATTTGGTTTACGACGTTGCACATAACATCGCAAAAATTGAGGAACATACCATTGAAGGCAAAAAGACCAAAGTTTGGACGCACCGTAAAGGTGCTACGCGTTGTTTCCCACCTGAACATAAGGATGTTCCAGCAGACTACAGAAGCGTTGGGCAACCTGTTATAATTCCGGGAAGCATGGGTACAAGTTCGTGGCTGTTGGTTGGAACTCATAAAGCGATGGAACGTACGTTTGGTTCTACTGCTCATGGAGCAGGACGGATGCTGAGCAGGTCAGCAGCGAAACGCAGGTTCTGGGGCGGAGACGTTAAACAGGAACTTGAAGGACGTGGAATAGTTATCCGCGCTGCAAGTCCTCTTGTTTTGGCAGAAGAAGCAGACCCAGCTTACAAGAACGTTGACAAGGTCGTTGAAGTAAGCGATAAAGCGGGAATCGCAACCCGTGTTGTTCGTTTAGTTCCGATAGGTGTCGTAAAAGGATAAACCGTAATCAGCGTTGCTGTTGGGTTCGCAGGTAATGAAACAGGTACTCCTGCGCATAACCCACATATTTACCGAAGTAGGCTCTGCCAAAATCTGCAATAGTTTTATACTCTTTTTGTGAAGGCGACCCCTTACCGGCTACCCGTTTGATGAACGCTGAATCAAAATGGTCGGCATACAAGGTTGTGGCTACCCGTTTCACCCACACATCGATGGGAAAAGCTTCCAGTTTATCCAACGAAAACAGTAAAACGCAGTCAGCGACCTTATCGCCCACACCGGGTACGGTTAAGAGTTGTTTTTTTGCTTCTTTGTAGCTTAACTGTTTCAGGGAATCCAACGGTAGGCTTCCGTTTTCTACCATTTTTGCTGCTTCTAATACGCGGTCAGTTCTGAAGCCCAACCCGCAGGTTCGGAGTTCTGCGGAACATGTTTGGGTTAACTGTTCAGGCGTTGGGAACGTGTAAAATGTGTAACCGTCAAAGGTTAACCTTTTTCCAAAACATTCGGAGATGTTGTTGACCATTTTTTTGATTGCTGGGATGCTTTTGTATGTTGCACAGATGTAACTTATCAGGCACTCCCACGGGTCTTGACGGACCAGCCGCAGCCCAGAAAACAGGTTGATTGCATTTTGTATATGCTCATCCTTGCTTATTTCCAAGAAAATCTGGGGCAAATCGTCGTCTAATCGCAGGTAGTTTTCGATAAAACCGTTGTCTGGTTTGCTTGGATAAAACTCATAGGTTAACAGTTCATTGTCTTGCCTGATTTTTATAATGTGGTCTAAAACAACGCCGTACCACCAGTCGCCCATTTTTTGCCAACGAAAAAGTTGACCGCAATCCAAGGTGCAGTCTAAGCTGAATGGAACTTTTTTGGTGTTCAGCTTTAGTTCCATGGCGTTTCCTCAAGTTTTTACCGTTGCAGGAACGGGTTGTATTCTCGTTCGTTGCCGATGGTCGAGAACGCTTCATGTCCAGGATAAACCACAAAACTGTCAGGCAAAACCAACAATTTAGTTTTAATCGACGTAATCAAGTCGCGGTATGAGCCGCCAACAAAGTCTGTTCTTCCGATAGACCCCGCAAAAAGGGAGTCACCCGTAAAGACAACGTTGTCGCCGACTAGGCAGATGCCGTCTGGTGTGTGTCCAGGTGTGTGCAGAACTGCCAGCTTGAAGTTGCCTACCGTTATTACGTCGCCTTCTTTGAGTTTTTTGTCCGCTTTTACATCGTCAGCGGCGGTTTCGTGAATTAAAACCTGTGCGCCTGTTGCTTTTTTCATGAAATCGTTTCCAGAAACGTGGTCAGAGTGCCCATGCGTGTTGATTATGTACTTGACCTGCAGCCCGTTCTTGTTGATGTAGTCCAGTATCTCTTCACCTTCCTGTTTGGTTTCCAGTCCAGGGTCGATTACTGCCGCTTGTTTGGTTTCCTCGCAGCTTACAACGTAACAGTTTGTTGATAACCACCCAACATGGAAACGTTTCACGTTCATCAGTTTAGCCTCGTTTAATGTGCGAATCTTGTTTATTCCAAAATAGCATCAAGGTATAAAAACCATCCAAAAACAGATAAAAGGTGGTCAAGGTTTCTTGACCGGTTGCGCCGCAGATTTGATTGCGTTTAGTCAAGTTTGTTTGACAAAAATCCTAATGAATAAATTATGTTGCATTTAACATGAATGAGAATGTATAGTAAGCACAGTTTCTTGTTTGTCTGTTTACTGTTTACATTGTTAACCGCAGGTCTAGGACAACAGGTTTGGGCAGCCGAGAATTCTTGGAAAACAATGAAACCCATGCCCACAGCACGGGTTGGATTGTGTGTTGCGGTTGTGGATGGAAAAATCTACGCCATCGGCGGCAATACTGCCATCGATGGCGCAGTGAACGAAATGTATGACCCCGAAACAGACACATGGACTACACTGGAGCCAATGCCTACGCCACGGACTGATTTCGCAATTGCAGCATACCAAAACAAAATCTACTGCATAGGCGGAGTAGGTTTTGGTCAAGGTATCAACGTAACTGGCAAAACCGAGGTTTACGATCCTGCCACAAATACGTGGGAAACAAAAGCGTCAATGCCTACTCCAAGGCATAGTTTGGAAGCAAATGTTGTAAACGGCAAAATATACGTAATTGGTGGAGAAATTGATGCACATCATGTTCCAACAAAAAACGAGGCATACGACCCAACAACAGATTCATGGTACACCGTTGTGCCCGAATCAATACCAACCGGACTTTATTATTATTCATCGGCGGTAATCAATGATAAAATATACATAATCGGTGGAATGACAGAATCTGGGATAAGCCCATTCTCACCACCCATCAATAAAACTTTGATATATGATGCCCAAACAGACGCGTGGACCCAAGGAGATGCTCTTCCATACCTTATTGTATGTGGAGCAGCAACTGCAACAACAGGAGTTAATGCACCCCAAAGAATATACGTTATTGGTGGATATCGATGGTTGTCGGCAGCAGGAGATGAAGTAAGCTCCCAAGTAAGTGCATATGACCCAAAAACAAAGACATGGACATTCGGAGAAGAAATGCCCACCAAACGCGTAGGACTAGCCGTTGCAGTTGTAAACGACAAAATATACGCTATAGGTGGATATGAAAGCGATTTTTCTGCGACAGCAGTTAATGAAGAATACACTCCCATAGGATATAAGGAACCCAAAGTGATGTCAGTGTTTGTGGATTCGCCCGCAAACAAAACATACTACATTGACACGATTAAGCTGCAGCTTGCAATCAACAAAACGGTCTCACTAGTCACATACAGTCTAGACAACGGGGATAATGTTTCACTGGCAGAGAACCCAACATTGACTCTTTCAGGTTTGTCTGATGGAAGTCACAGCATAACAGTTTATGCACAAGACGCAACAACGGGCAAGTACGCAAAATCCCGGACAACATATTTTACGGTTCAAACGTTTCTAAACCCGTGGTACATACTTGTCATTGCAGTAATAGCAGGTGCAATAACAGTAACAGTACTAGTTTACCGAAACAGAACCAAAAAACAGCGTATTCAAAACAGCCCCAGTTAAAGTGTTAGTTTTCCGTGTGCCCGTTTCCATGTGTCTGCGTTGGTTAGATATTTTTCGTACCCGTTTTGCTTGATGAATTCTAGCTGTTTTTTGTATTGTTTGTATTTCCAGCCGTTCTTGTTCCAAAACGTTTCCAACATGTCGCAGGGGTAATCTGGGCAATCTGCACAGGTTTCAAGTCTTCTTTCCACAAAACAGCAGACATTCATTTTTCATTTTGATTTACTTTGGTCTCTGGTTGAGCCGTAACCTAACTTGCAGCCTCGGCATGTTCGCTCGTTGGGGTATTTCTCGTTCTGCCAAGCAATACAGGTTTTACAGTAGGCGCCGCAACAACCGATTTCCCTGACTGTCATACGCCCCAAACCACAACAAATACTCGCGGTTCCAGTCTTTTATGTTTAGGTGTCATATGAACAGACGACTTCAGTTGGTTTTGAATTGGATTTTAGCCACAAATCCAAACGTTCCTGTATTCTTGTTTACATTTTCTCTGGCTTCTGCTCATTCGTTTTTACTTGTTTCCGCTCAGGTGTGAAACATGCACACAAAAAATGTTATTGTTTTTTCTAGAAAATTGTTTCACAACGGTTATTATTTGAAAACAATAAAACAAGTAAACATGCTGTTTGATAACGTTCGAAATGCATGGAAAAAACGTGCTGCCCGAGAATTAATCAAAAAAGCAGGATTAGGTGATTGGTGCACTTTTGCAAAAGCACTTTGTGGATCATCAGATTGCTGTCATGGGTTTCCGTATCTGTGTAAATCTTGTTTTGACGCATACTTCAGCCGAATTGACGTTATACAAAATTGTTTAGAACAATAATCTATGCGACGCATTTTATTAGTTTGTACAAGGTTCAAGACTGTAAGGTTGTTCCATCCACCAAGGATTTTTTACAAGTCTCCATCTTATGGTTGTCTTTTCCCATTTGACGGACTTGTGAAAATGCTGTTTTCCCATCTTGACCAACCCCACATATATTGAATCGTAATACTAGTTAAACTTTATTAACCAGTACAAACCAAAAAACATCAAACAAAACACTCGGAATGTCTTTGGAATACCAATCGGGTTCTTTTTTTACATATCAAAAATCATTTGGTGTGGTATTCTATGTATACTGCTTTCTGCTTCAGTGACTTGTCCTTTCGCTATTAATTTAGTAACTTTGTGTGTTTTTTCTTGTTTTTCGAGAACGTTAGTCCGAGACTAAAGGAAATTGAGAGCAGAAGAGAAGGAATTAACATTCGACAAAGAAATAGAGTTGTTGAGTTTGGAATTGAATTTAAAGGCACTGTCCTAATAGTATATTATGTGGTGAAATGTGAGTCAGCAAAAATGGGAACGACTGATTCAACAACTAATTGGTGAAGGCATTCTTCGTTCTGCTGAGGTTATCAGGGCGTTGCGTAATGTTCCAAGGGAACAGTTTCTTCCAGATAACATGAAATCTCAGGCAGCAACGGATTGTCCGCTTCCAATAGGGTGGGGGCAAACTGCTTCTGCGCCTCTCAGTCTTCACGGTGCGGTTGACTGGGCGAAACATGGTATCCATAATGGATGAAGCCCTCAATTTGGAAGTTGGACAAAAAGTACTAGAGGTCGGCGGCGGCTCAGGTTGGCATGCCTCAACCATAGCGGAGATAGTTGCTCCCTCGGATGTGCCAGAGGCAAAATGGGGACACGTTTACTCAATTGAAAGATTAGCCCCGTTGGCTGCGTTTGCCAAAGAAAACATCGCCAAAGCAGGTTACGAAAAAAGAGTAACCGTGATCCACCAAGACGGCACGTTAGGTTACCCAGAAAAAGCTCCATATGACCGAATCTTTGTTGCGGCTGCAGGTCCACAGGTGCCCCAACCACTGGTTGACCAGCTTAAGGACGGCGGGGTTCTTCTTGTTCCAGTTGGCGGCAACCAATTCTTCCAGTCATTGATACGGGTAAAAAAACAAGGCAAAAAAACCGTTGAAGAAAACCTTGGCGGCGTAGCATTCGTCCCCTTAATCGGCAAACACGGGTTCGAACAGTAACCCAGCGTTAACCGAACCAAGACTCAAGAGTTGTTTTACTCTTCGATTCTTTGATTCCATCAGCCATCCGTTTAAGACTGCTACGCACGCGGTCCTCGGAGAAGTCGCGTTCACGGCACAGAAAATCTACGATTCCTTCAACGTTTGGTTGGTTCCAGTTCAGTTTGTAGTTGTCTGTAACGTTTGGGTTAAGGAAAATGTCCCTAATCCGCTGAGGCTCTACAGGAAACACCACATTAGGCAACGACGGCAACGCGTTCTCTAGGGTTCCATGCTCTTTTATCAGCTTCAACGCAGTTTTTGGTCCAATACCCTCGGTGCCTTCGGGGTTAAAGTCTGTTCCAACCAAAATGGCAACGTCGATTAACTGCTCACGTGTGATTTGCAGCTCTTTTAGAACAGAGTCAAGCTTCATGAGTTCAGGCACAACCTCCACGTACCTGTTTTGGCGGGGAACTTTGCGTCTGCCACTGATGGTCACGTTTCTTACAAGAGTTGTTGCACCAAAAAGCAGGCTGTCGTAGTCTTGGCTGGCGCAGTAGTTAGCGTCCCCCTTTATGGTCATGTACGCAGCTTGGGCTTCACCTTCTGAGGGCGCCTGTATCCATGGAATGCCCATCTCTTTTAGCAACCGTTTCGAGTCATCAGGCATGTAACCCTTAACCTTCGAGGTCATCTGCGCATAGGTTCTTGCCTTCTCCATGTCACCCTGCGTTACGGCTTGTTCATACTTGACCTGCGCCTCTGCCTTCACTTTGGCGCGACGTTTGATTTCTGCCTCTTTAAGGTCAGGAGGAGTACCATCAAAAACGTACGCAACTTTTATGCCCATCTCCGCCAGTTTTGCGGTTCGATAAAACAGTCCACTAAGGTGACTGGTTATGTTGCCTGAACGGTCTTTTAGTGGGGTTCCGTCTGGTTGGCGGATGATTGCCAAAAACTGGTAAAGGGCGTTATAGGCGTCGATTGCCACAATTTTTCCGCTTAACGACTTAAAGTCAATCTCAGTTTTTGGAATTAAAGTTCTCAGATTTACACCCAAAGAGCAGCACCCCAGTAAACGGTTAGATATAGAGCCACAAAAAACGGCTCACATGTTTACTCTTTTTGAGATTCAACAAGTTCAACGCGTCGCTTGCCTTTAGTGTGCGCTGACACGTAGATTTTGCCTTCAATCTCCATACGCATAAGAGTCATGTTCAACTCACTGAAACCCACACTTTCGTGAGTGACCTTCAGCAGGTCAAACAACTCTAGGTCAGTCATTGGACCTTTGCGTTCGAGTAACTCTAATATCTGCGTATAAACAGGGTGAGACTTCCAAGTTTTCATTGCCATATTTTCAACTCCAAATTAACTATGCTACAGGTGTCGTTGATTTCTTTAACTGACGAGCACTCTTCATAAAGTTACGGTACCAAGTTTCCATGTTAGGCATTATAGAAGGCCCAATCTTTTCAAATGCTTTCTTGAAGTCGTTGGCAGTTACCTCTTTGACATCAATGTCTCGACGTAAAGCATGCAATCCAGCTTCCCTACAAACGGCCTCTATATCCGCACCAGAATACTGCTTACTCAACGTAACCAACGGAGGTAAACTAACATCTTCTGCCAACGGCATATCATGGGTGTAAATCTTGAAGATTTCAAGCCGAGTCACATCTTCGGGTTCTGGAACGTAAATCAAACGGTCAAACCGTCCAGGTCGAAGAATTGCGGGGTCAATTATGTCAGGCCTGTTTGTTGCAGCGATGATAACAACATCTTCCAAGGCAACCAGACCATCCATCTCAGTTAACAGTTGGCTGATAACGCGTTCTGTAACTCCACTGTCAGCGTAACCCATTCCACGTCCAGGAACAAGAGAGTCAAACTCGTCAAAGAAAATGACAGTTGGCGACGCCATCCTTGCTTTACGGAAAACTTCACGGATAGCTTTCTCGGATTCACCAACCCACTTAGAGAATACTTCAGGACCTTTTATTGTAATGAAGTTAGCCTCACTTTCTGTGGCAACTGCACGAGCCAACATGGTTTTTCCACAACCAGGAGGCCCATAAAGCATGATACCTTTTGGTGGCCGTATGCCAATTCGAGTGAAGGCCTCAGGGGTTTTAATTGGCCACTCAACTGCTTCTTTTAGTTCTTGTTTCACATCAGCTAAACCGCCAATGTCAATCCAACGAACCGTTGGCACCTCAATATAGACTTCCCTCATCGCGGTTGGTGTGATTTCACGGTAAGCATTCAAGAAGTCCTCCATACGAACCTCCATTTTCTCTAGAACACTTGGAGGAACACGTTCTTCTTCCAAGTTAATTTCTGGAAGGTATCTACGCAACGCTTTCATCGCGGTTTCACGACCCAACGCGGACAAGTCCGCACCGGTGTAACCGTGAGTCATTTTGGCAAGTCTATCCATGTCAACATCCTTTTTCAGGGGCATACCACGAGTGTGAATCTGCAGCACTTCAAAGCGTCCTTTCTGGTCAGGTACACCGATTTCGATTTCACGGTCAAAACGGCCAGGTCGCCTCAACGCAGGGTCAAGGGCTTCAGGTCGGTTTGTTGCACCGATAACTATGAGGTAACCTCTGCCTGAAAGGCCATCCATTAAAGCCAGCAGCTGTGCAACTACGCGTCGTTCCACTTCTCCGGTTACTTCTTCGCGTTTAGGTGCAATAGCATCCAGTTCATCGATGAAAATTATGCTTGGCGCATTTTTTTGAGCTTGCTGGAACATTTCACGCAGTCTTGCTTCTGATTCTCCGTAGAATTTGCTCATGATTTCTGGACCGTTGATTGAGTAAAAGTTGGCTTCAGACTCATTTGCAACTGCACGGGCAAGAAGCGTTTTTCCACAGCCAGGTGGACCATGTAACAGCACACCTTTTGGTGGGTCTATTCCGAGTCTTTGGAAAAGTTCAGGGTGACGTAGAGGTAGTTCAACCATTTCGCGGATACGTTGAATCTCCTCGTGAAGCCCACCGATATCCTCGTATGTTGTTCGAGGTAGACCTTTGGTTTCAGGTGCAGGCTCAGCCATAATTTGAACACTTGTGCTGTGGCTGATTCTAACAATTCCATGAGGCCTAGATTTAGTTACCCTGAAGGGAATAGCGTGTCCAAGCATCATAACTAGGGTGGTGTCGCCTTCTACGAAGGTTCGTTCCATCAACCTGTTTTTTACGAAGTTTGTGAAGTCTTCGTCAACGTTTAGTTTCATGTCGATTGGTGCTAAAACAACGGTTGTGGCGTTGCTTACCTGAGCGGGGTGAATTACAACTAGTTCATGCATAGCCACGCCAGCGTTTTTGCGTGTGAAACCGTCAATTCGGATGATGTCACGGTTTTGGTCTTCACTGTATGCGGGCCAAGCGATGGCGGCGGTTGTTCGTTTTCCAACAATTTCGATTACGTCGCCCGCAGAGATGCCCAGTTTTTGCATTGTCTGCTGGTCGATTCGGGCGATTCCCCGATAAACGTCACGTTGCCTAGCATCTTCTACTTTTAGTTGTACTTCGCTCATTTGTTTTCCTTCCTTTATGTGTAATCGTAAAGCTTCACATTTTCCGAAGGACACTATTCGTATTTAAACTTTGACGAGTCAGAATCTGTTAACACCCAAGGTTTGGATTTGACCTACTTCTTCAAGGTCATTCAAACGTTGTTCAGTTTCGTCCAGTATTCCTTCCCTGTCTTCAGGCAAAACCATGTTAACAATCAAAGCGCACAGACCAAAAGCGATGGGTTCTTCGCCAAATTTTTGGATTGAAGCAATACCGTCTAGTTGCTTTGTGATTTTTTCTTTTAAAGATTCAAGGTCAACTGTTGATTCAGACGGAAAAATTTTGTATGCAATAACTATCTTTCCCAAGCTTTTTCTCTCCAAGTGTAATAACATATTTTTTGGTCACATTATGAAGGAATTTCCAACATTTTGGGTATGTGAACAGCATGCTAGAAGATAAGCTGACGTATTAACCTTACGATGTAGCCAAACAGGCACAAAAAAGGTCTGTTTACATGCAAAGATGTAATAAAACATCCAAAAAGGGTGTGTTAGGGTAACAAAAACTATGATGATAAGTTTTGGACAAAAAATGTATTTAACCCGAAGCACCCAAAACAATTACAGACAACTTGAAGGTGAGAATTGATGCAACTGAAAGATGAAACAATGCTAGCAATAGGCATGATTTCAATGGCATTGGGAATTCTGATTGGCCGTTTTGTGTATTTTGAGGTTTCAGGTTTTGCGGTTTCAGATTTTGTTGAAGGCATACTTGTTGGTTTGTCGTTAGTGATGAATCTGGGCTACCTGATTATGAGACGGAAAAGGTAACCAAGCCGTTACGGATTCCTGAAAATAACTTGAATATCACTCAAAGGTTGCGGCAGGTTACGGGTTAAAGCGAATTTAGTTAAAGCAAAAAAGAAAATGTTGAAGGTGTGTAATACCAAAAAAAGAAAAATGTAGTTTTTTGGTTTACGCTTCTGCTGTTGGCTCGTCCTTGAATTTAAGGCCTAGCATCACTAGAACAGCAGAACCACCAAGTTGTGCCAAGTAATAAAGGACATCAACGAGGAATTCGAGTACAGGTTCGTTTGCTCGGGTAAGCCACAGGAATCCGCTTATAGCGTTAAAGAAGAATGATGCTCCCCACAAAAGTAGGAAAAACGCTATTAATTTATTCTTTGTGTAGCCGCTAACAACTTTCATTACTGATTCGCCCATTTTTTAACCTCCTATCTGTCCTTTTTCGCCACAGGTACTATATTACATTTTAACTCAAACGATAAAAAATCCCGGTTTTTTTGAGAAAATGCTAGATTTGGGCTCTGGAAAACAGATAAGTGCCCAACCCAACCATCAACGCCATGAAAATGCCAACAAATCCTAGACTTATCATCCACCCAAGAGGACCAAGCAACACAGACCCAGTCCCCAGCAGGCACCACCTCAGTAGTTCAACCCCATAGAACATGGGGTCGCATAGCATTGCAATCTGTAAAGCAAAAGGCGCAACATCAATTGGGAAGAATACTCCAGACAGCATGAACATAGGCCACATCACAAATGTTGAAAGCAACTGGAATGCGTGAAAATCGTTCAAAGTAGACCCGATAGCAACGCCAAGACCAACAAAACCTGAGGTGATAAGAACCATTGCACCTATTGACGCTACTGCGCCAACGATTAATGCAATCGATAAAGAGAATGCACCCATAAGTGAAGCAACCAAAAGCAGTATTATTCCCTGAAGTGTAGCGGTTGCTGCGCCGCCAAGAATTTTTCCAAGTATGATGCTGGTTCTGCTTACTGGGGCCACCATCATTTCTTTCATGAACCCGAATTGGCGGTCAAATATTACGGATACACCTGAGAATACGCTGCCAAATAGAAGACCCATTCCGATTACGCCTGGCGCCATGTATGTGAGGTAGTTCACGTCGCCTAGGTTGCCGACAAAGTTGCCAAGACCTAAACCAAATATGAGTAGAAAGAACACACTCTGAGCCACTGACGAGATTACCCGTGCTTTTGCTCGCCAGTAACGTTTGAGTTCACGTAACAAAACAACGTAGATTGCTTGTCCAGATATCGGTTCTACCATTTTCTTTTTTTCTCCAATCCAGTTTTCTTAACCAGGGATGTTCCGTCCACCACGGGCTTGCTGTACAATACGGTGGCGGCGTATCATGTCTACCATGCTGCCTTCTTCTTCGCGTATGTTTCTGCCAGTTACCGACAAAAAGACGTCGTCAAGCGTTGGTTTGCGCAGTTCCACAGACTCTAATACTATGTTTGTGTCTTCGGCTATTTTCACGATTTCGGGAATTCTGTGTCCCCCGTTATCTACTAGCAGATTCAAACATTTTGAACATATCTGCGCCCCAAACTGGTTGTTGCCCTTTTCTCCATGAGGTGCACCCATTTCAGGCATGGTTTGATCCATGTTCATATGCGACGGCGAATGCGACATGTTTTGCATCATGCTACTCATTACGGCGTAGTTGTTTCCAGAGGATGTCACATTAATTTTGTGAACCCATTCCTGCTTTTCTAGAATTGGGCGAAGTGTATCAACATCTGAATCGTTTTTTAGGAGTAAACTTACAACGTCGCCTTGCAGTCGGGCTTTAAGGTTGTCAGGTGTATCAAGTTCCACAACTTTGCCAAAATCTATGATTAGTATCCGCTTGCAAAGGTAGTCTGCTTCTTCGGTGTAATGTGTGGTCAAAATTACTGTAACCGCTTTTTCTTGGTTCAAACGTGTGATATGTTCCCAAATGGAACGACGCGTCTGGGGGTCTAAACCCAGTGTGGGCTCATCCAAAAACAGCACCTTCGGGTGATGCAAAAGTCCACGGGCAATTTCTAGGCGTCGTTTCATTCCGCCGCTGTAGGTTTTTACCATGTTGTCTGCGCGGTCGGTTAGCTGGACTAGGTCTAGTACTTCTTGGATTCGTTGCTGGCGTGTGGTTTTATCCAGCCCGTATATCCGTCCGTGAAAATCCAAGTTTTCGCGTCCAGTTAATTCGATGTCCAAAGTTGTGTCCTGAAAAACGTAGCCGATGCTTCGTCGGACTGCGTCTGGTTCTTTTATGATGTCATGCCCGTTTACGGTTGCAGTTCCGCTTGTTGGGCGCAGCAGTGTTGAGAGCATGTTTAATGTTGTAGTTTTTCCTGCGCCGTTTGGTCCAAGAAAGCCCAAGATTTCACCTTTGGTTACGGTGAAGCTTATGCCATCGACTGCGGTTACTGTTCCGTTGAAGGTTTTTGTGAGGTTTTTTACTTCAATTGTGTTGATTTTTATTGCCCCCAGCTTGTGACATTTTTTGAATACAAAAACTTGTTTGCATAAAGGGTGAACCAAGTTTTTATATTTTTTACATGCGCTGTTTTATCCTTCGATTACCTGTTTTACCAGTTCTTTGTTTTCTCGCAGCCAGCTTATGATTACGGCTTTGTTGTTTTCCAGCATATTTTCTGCCATTCCACTAAACATGGGCGGCAAAGTTTTTCCGATTTGCGATTTAAGTTTAGAAACCAATTCGTCTTCGGGACTCAAAATCGTTTACCCTCAATTATTGTTAATATAATAACCAAACAACAGTTTAAGTTATTGATTAAATTTCACTGTTTTCTGGTTTTTGTTTTCGTGGTTCGCTTCTTTGGTTTGTATTCTCCAACCAGTTTGCGTCCCGTTGCAGCATCCAATACTATTGAGCGTTTTTTCTTGGTTTTCTTATGTTTTATTTTAAGAGTCCAAACAGGCAACAACACGATTTCCGAGGAAAGGGGCTGGACGCCTAAAGTTAACCGTAACGTGGAGTAGATTTTGTTTTTCCCCAGTTTTATCTTGGGAATTCGGGGAACCTCTTTGGGTAACCTTGGAATGAATGTTATATCGTAGTCGTCATCGAAGGTTTTTAGTTTTTCAGCGCTTTTGGTCACTAACTTGTGAAACACCATCAAACCGTTTTCCAAAGAAACAAACGCGCCAGTTGTGGCACTCAGATAAAAGGTGTCCATTTCTTCGCGGCTGAAAAAGAACAAATGTTTAGCCTTACGCGTGCCCGAAACCTTCCAGATTGGAATATGACAAAATGTTGCATCATAAAACGCTTCATCTTTACTAAAGAACCCGCCTTCCAGCTCAGATTTGCCTTTCTTAAACGCATCAACCTGAGTCAAACGCGTGGGAATCGCCAAGACCTCGCCAACAACGTTTTTGGCTGGGTCAAAACCAAACTTTGACAACCAATACAATTGCTCTTGGTCGTCTTTGCTGCGGCTTTTTGTCACAGTTTTGGATTTCACAAGGTTAGCAAGTTCTTTTTCCACATCGCCGATGGGTACGTTCAGGTTTTCTGCAATATACTCTGCGGATACGCTTTGGCGCACAGAATTCAGCAGTAACTCGATACGTTCGTTCAATGTTTTGGTTACAACTTGGGGAACAATCATTAACTGAACGGTTTTCTTTGGCGGTTTTTGTGGCTGCGGCAGATACCTTTCAAAGAACTGTTTTGTTTCTTCTGTAACACAACTTGAGATGTCTTGTTCGTCAAGGGTCAGGTGGTTTGTTACCAGCCAGCGGACTTGGAAGTTGACCACGTCCTCGTAGACGTCTGGGGACAGTATGAGGAATTCGCCTGTTTTCAGGCTTGGAAGTTTCTGTAACACATTCTCTGCATGTACCGGGTCGATAGACTGGATTATCTGTTTAACCCGCGCAATGTCCTGCTGGGTCATCAACCTGCCAAGACACCACGTGTTAACCTGTGCAAGGGCTTTGTAGTCGATGTCTGTGATGTTTTGTGTTGCTGCTACTAGTCCTACGCCATATTTTCGGGCTTGCTTGAACAAGAACGCGTAGGCTTCTTTTGGTGGAGGATTACGCGGATACGGCGGAATATACGGCGCGATTTCGTCCACATAGAACAGCAACTGGATGTCTTCTGAGGGGTTTTTGAGCATCCAACAGTAAAGCTCACGCATCAGTGTGGCTAAAAAAAACTGTTTATCGTTTGTGGAACTCAACGTGTTCATGTAGATGATGTTCAATGGGACTTTGCCGTCGCTTCGGTCCATGAACATGTCCATGTCGATTTGAACACCCTTCTGGAACATCAAGGAAGGCGTTCCCACGGTAAGAAAACGCAGTTTACGGGCGATTTCTGGGGGCTCCTTTTTTGTAACAAAACTTTGCAGAATATCAACAATTTCCGCTGGCGGCTTAACAACGATTTCTGCCATGTGCCCCATGTCCTTGATGGTTTCGCCTTTACGCCAAAGGTGTTCCAGTATCGTGAACAGGTAAGCCTTTGCGCCTTTTCCTGCGTCTGAGGCTAGGTCGTATCCAAGAAAACTTGCAAGCGAAGTCGCCGTCATATCCAACGCCAATATGACTTCCTCATGCGGGGTATCCGCCGAAGGAAACGACAACGGGTTAACGCTAATCGAGATACCCTTGCTGCTGGCGGGAGTAAATATTGCAACGCGGGCTTTTTCGAAGAATTCTTCTTGCATTGTTAAGGGGATTCCGTGGCGTTCTAGTTCTTGGGGGTCACCTTTCAGGGCAAGCGATGAAATATCGCCTTGCGGGTCAACGATAACGCAGGGGATGTTGTTGCGGATGGCTTCTTCCATCAAACATTTACAAAGAACCGTTTTTCCCGAACCGCTGGCACCAATAGCCATCAAATGTCGGTGAAGGGCATCCACGGGGTAGTCTACTGCTGTTCTGGTTTCCACCTGTTTTCCCAAGAAAAAAGACACGCTACATCGCCTCCCGTAAAGGTTGCACTTACGTTTTTATTTATCTATCTGCGTGCCTTGAATAGGTTAACTGTTTGCTGGTTTGGTTTTTTGAGCAAAAAACACATAATTATTGTATTCATTAATATAGTGTTAACTTGATTGAAATGTTTCTTTGCAGGGTGTTGATTTCAAAGAATTGCCGATAAACAAGAAGGTAGCCATTTCAGCAGTTGCAGTTGTGGTAGTTGCTCTGGTTTTTGCTACATTATACGCAAACAACAGACCATCTTCAGAAAACAATGAATTGATTCACGACCACAAATGGGGAATCTATGTTTTGGATTTGCAGACACAAAAAACTGAACTGGTTTACTCTTCACAAAACAAGATGTCACGTATAAGACTTGATAACACGGGAACAAGGCTGGTTTTTTCACAGGAAATCAGAACAGAACACATTGACGAGAGTTCACCTGTGAATCTAGGTGAAGAAATCTGCAGCATCAACGTTGATGGCACAAACTACAAACAGATTACCGATAACCATGTGTGGGAACTGATTCCGTGCTGGTCTGAGGATGGCTCAGAGATATTTTATTTGGCGTTTAATCAGACCTTGGACATATTCAAGATGAATTCTGACGGCAGTAATGTTTCTTTGGTTTATGATTCTGGCGTTCACGACAGCGACATGAGTTGCGCCGATGGTAAGGTGGCATTTACGCGGGACAGCCAGATTTGGGTAATAAACACAGATGGAACAGCGCCTGTTCAGGTTACTGACCCGCCAAGGGCAGCGGAGTGGGGGCAAGCAGTGTTGCCGTTTGGGGACTATGACCCTAATCTGAGTCCGGATGGCTCAAAGATAGTTTTTGAGCGTATGGTAGACGACAAAACAACCCATGGAAACTATGACATCTATGTAATCAAAACAGACGGCACACAGGAAACAGCCATAACAGACAGCGGTTACACGCAGGGGATAGCGTCTTGGTCGCATTCGGGAACAAGAATCGTGTATATGGTAAGCGCAATGGGAAACGAAGCAAAATACGACATATACACCATGAACTCGGACGGCACAAACAACCAAAATGTTACTCCAAACAATTTTCCAGCAGACTTCCTGTGCCACGACCCAGTATTCTCAGAAGACGACACACAGGTTTACTTCATCGGAGAATGGTACAACGATTAACAAAACTTTGTTGTTTACTCTTGGCGACCCTTTTTGTGCAAATGCAAACCTTCGATGAGGAATAACGCAAAAGCGATGCCGTTTGTTACTTTTAGATATAAAAGAAAGACTGCGAACTTGGTCATAATTATGGTACAGACTTAACCATCTAATTAGACGATATTTTACAAGCAGTATTTTGCTAAAAAAGAAAAAGGGGGAGGAGCGCTTATTTGCGCTTCTTCAATACCATGTAGGCCACGATAGCAACGATAATAATTGCAATGACAGCGACTACTGCGTAGATGTACTCCATTGGTAGCCCTGTAGCTTCTGCGTTTACTTTGATTTCTGCGGTGTCAGATGAATCCACTTGACCACCAGAATCAGTGACTTGACAATAGTATCCATATGTTCCTTCTGTGTGCGGTGCAACCAAAAAGGTGGAACTTGTTTCACCAGATAACGCAACACCTTGTCCGCTAATGGTTTGATACCACTGATACGCGAAGCTAGGTGTTCCACCAGAAGTAGAAGCAGTTAGTACCACAGATTCACCGACAGTAAAGCTTGAAGTTGCAGGCGATACAGTTGCAACCAATGTGGAAGCAGGAGGAGCAGCACCTTCGGACACGGTTATGGTTAATTCATCGCTGAAAGCGTAGCTACGAGAGAATGTTGCTTTGTCTTCGCCCATATACCAAGCAATAACTTTCCATGTGCCAACGGTGTTAAGTGTATGAATTACAGTTGCCCATCCATAGTTGTCGGTAGTAACAGTTAATTCAGTTTCCTCGCCGTCAGGAGCAGTTAAAGTCACTAAAACTTCAGTGTCGGGAAGCCCAGGAATAGGAGCAGACCGCCCAATCTCTTCGTATACATTAACGCTGGGAGTCATCGTCAGTTGTGTTGTCACAGTCAAAGAATCACCGACACTCATCACAGTTTTGTCCACTGCAATACTTGTGGACATGCATTCCACTGGGTGATCCTCAAAACAGTACAGCATATTGTCGTATGTGCCAACGTAGAGTTTTCCATCCCAGATAGCAGGTGAGCCAGCAATGTTTCCACCAGTAGTGTACCAACTCAAGGGTATACCATTAGAAGCATTCAAGACTTGCAAACCATAACTGTCAGAGCCGTAGTAGACCACCGCACTTGCACCAATTCCAGAGAATACAGGAGTAGACCAGACTTCCCAACCACCCCAACTTGACCACAAGTTAGAGCCGTCACTTGCACTTGCACAAACCATTGTAGGACCAGCTTGTGTGATTACTTTGCCGCCAGTATTACCAAAGTTATAACCAGTTGCGTTACGCACTTCAGTCATAGCCCAGTCAGGAACATATACTGCGCCACCATGAGAGTTTTCACCAGCAACATTTGGTTGTTCTCCAGCAGAGAGCACAGAACCGTCAGTAACATTGTATGCGCGGATAAGGTTGTTTGTACCACCTATCCAAAGGCGGTCACCAGATACAGTTGGTGTGTATGATGGTGGTTGCCAGAAGCTCGACCAGAAACTGCTACCAGTTCGGATTGTCGCAAAATTCAATGCAACGTTGCCATTCATGTCAATCTTCGAGATGCTTCCGTCCCAACCCATCACGTAAACGAAACCGTTTGAAACCGCAGCAGAACCAACAATGGGGTCACCAGTTCCAGTTACATCCACAGACCATTGTACGTTTCCATTAAGGTCAAGACAGTAAAACAGACCATTATGCATCGAACCAACGTAGACTCGTCCACCACTAATAATCGGCGAAGAAGCAATGTTATGCTGCCCAAGAACAATGTGCACACTTCGGTAGGTTCCCATAGTTACCTTCTTTAATTCAGTGCCATCATCAGCATCTAAAACATAGAAGTATCCATCATCAGGACCAACGTAAACCATGCCACCAGAAACCGCTGGCGAAGAACCAAAAGTAGTCATTTGAGACGAAGTTTCAGCATGCGTCCATATTAACGAACCATCATAAGCATCAAGACAGTAAGTTAAACCATCATTTGAGTTAAAATAGACCTTGCCGTCTGAAACAGTTGGCGAAGACAATATTGCAGCACCAGAAACGAAAGCCCATTTTGGACCAGTGCTAATATCAACTGGACCCTTACTCAGAGTGAAACCAGGTGTGTCAACGTTTCCACGAAATACACCCCAGTCCACTGGTTGCAGCGCAGTGCTGATGCACCATAATTGACTGCTTACAACAAAGTACAGACAACCATAAGCAAGTATTGGAACGTTTGCGGCAATGTTAATGTTCCATATTGTTTCTCCAGTTAATGCATCCCAACATGCAAAGTTTGTTGCGTCAGCTTCACGCCCAGTGGTTGTAGATCCATCAGCTTGATTTCCAAATACTTTGCCGTCACCAACAACAGTTTGGTAGTAACCTATGCTATTGAGTTCTGTTGAAGCCCAAAGCATTTCGCCGGTTTCAGCATCCAAACATTTCTGAGCACCAGTTCGTCCAAAACCTAAATCATGCAAATAGACACGTCCATACGCAGCGTTTAAGTTCCAGACGTTAAATGCCCTGTTTGCCAAGCCGTCGGTGTTATGCCAAACTATTTCGCCGGTTTCGCCATCCAAAGCGTATATGTGCATGCTTTGACAGCCAATATACAGTTTGCCATACGCATAAGTGCTCATGTATCCAACGTAATCCGCAACATAGGTTTCCCACACTTTCTCACCAGTTGTTGCATCCAAAGCGTAAACAGCACAGCTACTGTAAGAACCCATGAAAACTAGACCATCACCATAACACAACAGCACACCACGCCCAGCACTTGAGGTTCCAGGCTCATCTATGACATAGTTCCAGACGTTTCGGTTACCTGTGCCTTTATCTTGTGATGGATCAGATAAATCCCAGCCACTCATTGAAGGCACAAGTTGCCCAGATATGCTCCGAGGACCAAAAATCATGGATACCGGGGCAGGGGCAACGACTGCCGCGTGGTAGACTGCAGATGCAACAATAGTTGTGTCGCGCCACAGAAATCGTCCAGTAGTATCAAACATTGCCAGCCCAGCACTAGTTGAAAGCAAAGCAAAATGTGTGTCATCCACCTTGAAGATGTAACGTGTTCCCGCGTGAGCAGTTGAAGTGCCTACCCCTGCAGTAGGCCCATAGTTAATTATTGATGCCCAGTTTACAGTGCCCGTGTGTGGAGAAAGAGAAATCACAGCTGACCGCGTAGTTGTGTTTTGAGCATTTACCCGTATTGAGCCTTGCAGGATAAGCTGACCACCCATAGCCATAGGACCACCACTGTCAAAGGTGTTAACAAATGCAGCGCTAACATCCGAGGCAATGGAGCCACCAAGATAGACTTTAGGTATTGAAAGCCCAGTGTCGGTTCTGAATACAACGTCAGGTCGGTCAGGAGCAGGCCCAGGGTTAAACCCAGTTCGCTCAGGGTTGTTACCATGAGGGTCGTACCATGCGTAGTCTTCATTCAACAAGTTACCATATTCAGATGCAACAGAGTATGCACTATTATCTGAACTCATATACGATGGAACAGTACCAACCAAAGTGTCTGAGTCAGGGTTATAGTTTATTGTTTGAGCAAAAACAATTGAAGATGTTGCCAACAAAAGTGAAATTATCAATATTGTTGCTAATAATGAGATACAATTTTTTCCAACCAATTTTTTCACAACTTTTTTTCTTTTTGAGACACGCAACAAAAGCGTATCTCGAACAATTGTTGTTATAAAAAACAATATTAGATTTGTGATAACCAAAAAGTCAACTTTAAGGGTAACCAGAAATCAAAGGATAATAAGGCAACAAAAAACCATCAAACCAACAATAAACACATCCACGTTTTGTGATAAACTTTTAATCCTTCCGTTACATCCTTTTCTGTTGGCGGGTCTAGGCGGGGGGCTAGGGGTCCCCTGAACCGTAAACCCTCTACATGACGGGCTGAGTGCCTTGGCAAGGCTTCAAAGACCGTCAGGACTTTCCAGTCCACTAACCGTGACTATCCGTCCCTTTAGGCTGGCGGACATGGAGCAGCGTTCGTAGGGAGGCTGTTCACCACGTTTACCAGGCGAACCTGGCCAGGCCCGGGAGGGAGCAACCTAAACTTGGACGTTCAGCGCTTAAGGGACAGCGGATAAGAGTTCAGAGACTGGGAAAACTGGCAGAAACTGGATGTCGAACCAGGGCGACCCGCCACCTATATTCTGCGGTACTAAAAGAGGGCTTTTGCTGAAAACAACAGTTATTATAAAAAACCTGAATGGCACAAACGCCAAACTGGTGTTGATACCGCAAACATGTTTGAAGACTAATAGAGGTACATTGTTGAAAACAGTATTTTTAAAAAAAACAAAAAAAGAAGAAAAAAGGGTTACTGCTTTTTGCTTTCAATAATTGCTCTGCATTTGTCCGCGAATTCGCACCAGTCTAGGCAGGACGCGTTTTTTTCTAGGCGGTGGACTTCTTTTCCGCAGATGTCACATACTGCAGTGTCTTCGTCGCTCCAGATTTCCACGTTTGATGCACAGTTGGGGCACACGATGAACTCTAGTTTAGGGCGTATGAAGTTTTTTATTCCGGGACATGTTTCAGGACCTGAACGTTCCAACATATTCATCTCCTTAGTTTTCGGTTAATATTTCTCCTTTAATACTGATTGTCTGCTGCCGCACGGGGATGCTTTTTCCAGATAGCTCCAGTGCTTCTTTTACCAGCCGTGTTAAACCAAAACAGCAGGGCACTTCCATGTTTACGATGCTAATGCTTTTGATGTTGGAGCTTCGGAAGATTTCTGCCAGCTTGTTTCGGTAAAGGGTTGCATCGTCAAGTTTTGGGCATCCGATGGCCAAGATTTTGCCTTTGAGCATGTCCTCGTGGAAGTTGGCGTATGCGAATGGTACGCAGTCTGCGGCGATTAGCAGGTCCGCGTTTTGGAAGAACGGCGCGTTTGGTGGCAACAGTTTTAGTTGATACGGCCAGTTTGTTATTCTGGACACGCCTCTTGCATTGGGCGCCTGTGTTGGCGTGTTTTCAAGTTGCATCGCCTTTACTGATGGACACATAATGGGCGGTGTTTGGGTGGTTTTCATGTGTTCTTGTGCTGCTTTTTCGTTGAATTCGTCGGCTTCGCGTTGTATTATTGTGATTGCGTCTTGTGGACAGTTGCCCAAGCAGGCGCCTAAGCCGTCGCAGTAGATGTCTTTGACCAGTCGGGCTTTGCCGTTGATTATTTTTAGTGCGCCTTCGGCGCAGTTGGGTATGCATGCTCCGCAGCCGTTGCATTTGGTTTCGTCAATTTTTACGATGTTTCTTTTTACCATCTTTTATCTTTCCATTTGGTTAGATGTGCGTAAAATACCACGGTTCTGTTGTGTTATCATATGGGGGGCAGCGGTTATTTGGTTTCTGTTCTGGCTTTTGGATGGGTTGTTTGAGGCAGGTTTTTGGTTTGAGGTTTATCCTGTTTTGTTTTGGGGTTTGTTTGTTGTTCATTTTGGTGTTGGTCTCCCTCCAAGCATACTTGAGACAAACTTCATATGAATATATATTCATGCGTCTTTTATAAATGTTCTGTCCACATATTTTGAACATCGCAAAAACCTTATAACACCGTTATAACAATATTATAGTACAACAAAGGTTGGAATATTTCATGCCCAAAAAAAAGAAACTAGCCATAATAGTCCACAGCGGCACCGTAGACAAACTGTTATGCGCATTCACATTAGGCTCAACCGCAGTAGCAATGGACATAGAAACCCACCTCTACTTCACATTCTGGGGACTAACAATGCTCAAAAAAGGAGCAATGAACCAAGCTGGACTACCAGCAACATACAAAGAGTATGAACCCATGCTTCAGGCTAAACTCAAAGAAATGAATTACCCAACACCCTACGAAATGCTCAAACGCATGAAGGCATCAGGAAAAATGAAAATCTACGCATGCAGCCCAACAATGCAGATGTTCGGAATAACCAAAGAAGACTTAATCCCAGAAGTAGACCAAATCGCAGGCGCAGCAGCGTTTCTGGACATAGCCGCAGACGCAGACATATCACTTCTGATTTAAACAACAAAACCGCAGTTGCCGCATTCCTTTTTCTTTTTCCTAGGTTGCTTGCTCAAAATATTTAGCCACCAACACAGTATGTATTAACAACAGTTTTGTGTTACACGAGGTTTTTTGATGACAAAAACCAAAATATCGTGGTTACCATGGAGCAAAGAATCCTTCGATAAGGCACATACACAGGATAAACCGATTCTGCTGGGCATAAGCGCGGTGTGGTGTCACTGGTGCCATGTTATGGACCAGACCACGTACTCGGACAGCGTGGTTGCTCGGCTTATTGAGGAAAACTTTGTTCCCATCAGGGTAGACCGTGACCAGCGTCCAGACATCGATAAACGGTATAACATGGGTGGTTGGCCTACCACCGCGTTTCTGACCCCAGACGGTGAGGTGTTAACGGGTGGAACATATTTTCCGCCCCAGCAGATGCTGGTTTTGCTTGACCACATTAGCAGCGTTTACAAGAAAGAGAAAGCAGACCTGAAACAGCAAATCAGGGAACTAAAACAACAAAAACCCCAGATTCCACAGGCAGAGTGCGAGTTAGACGGCGAGGTTTACCAGTCTGTTGTAGACGCTTTGATGTTGCATGTTGCTTCGCGTTTTGATTCTGTGTATGGAGGGTTTGGTGATGCCCCAAAGTTTCCGTTTACTGAGGCGTTGCGGTTGACGCTTCTGCATAATAGACTGGCGGGTCATCAAGCGGCGTTGAATATCGTAAAAAAGACCCTTTCTTCGATGCAGTCTGGCGGCGTTTACGACCATGAGGATGGCGGGTTTTTCCGTTACTCCACGACCAAGGACTGGAGCGTACCTCATTATGAGAAAATGTGTGAAGACAACGCCAAACTGTTAATGACGTTTCTTGAGGCGTATCAGGTTACGGGAGATAACAGGTTCAAGGAAACTGCCAAAGGGATACTCGGTTATGTTTCAACGAAGTTGTCTGACCAGAAGAAAGGCGGGTTTTATGGCAGCCAAGACGCCGACGAAGAGTACTACAAGTTAAGCCTCAAAGAACGTGCAAACAAAACTGCGCCCAGAATCGACCAAACATTGTATGTTAACTGGAATGCTTTGATGGTTTCTGGTTTTCTGTTGGCGGGCACGGTTCTTGACGAGCCAAGCTACCACGGTTTTGCATATAAAACAGTTGATTACATACTGGACAAGGCTTACAACCCAACACAGGGCATGAGCCACTATGTTCAAGAGGGCAAAGGGTTCTTGTCGGGTCTGCTTGCTGACCAAGTTTACATGGTTAAGTGTTTAACAGACTGCTACCAAGTTAGCATGGAAAAGAAGTTTTTGGATAAAGCATTAACAATCGCCCAGTTTATGTTGGACAGGCTCTGGGACGCTGATGAAGGCGGGTTTTTTGACAAACCAGTGGACGGGGATGCGTTGGGTGCATTGAAGTTATTGGATAAACCTTTGGAGGAGAACAGCGCCGCGGTTGAGGCAATGTTGCGATTGCATCATTTTACGGGTGAGCAACATTTTTTGGATACTGCTAAGCGTGTTTTGGATTTTTTTGCTGTTAATGTTCAACGTTACGGTGTGATGGGGGCTGTTTATGGTTTGGCGGTGGAGATGTATCTTCGCCCGTTGGTGGTTCATGTTGTCGGCTCCAAAAAGGATGAAACAACAAAACAGTTTGTTGTCAAATGCCTGAAGACTTATTACCCGTTGAAGGTTGTTCAGGTTCTGGACCCCAATCAGGATAAGGTGCGGTTGGCGGCGTTGGGTTACCCAGCGGGGGATGTGCCGTTGGCGTATGTTTGTTTTGGGGGAACATGCAACACGGTCAACGACCCAAACAAGGTTGCAGATTACATTAAAGGTGCATCAGATGCAAACAACTGACCAAAAAGAACGGGTGCTCCAAATCATTGAGTTATTGGAAAAGGATTACCCCGACGCAAAAACGGCTTTGGATTACACTAACCCGATTGAGATTTTGGTTGCAACCATTCTTTCGGCGCAGTGCACAGACAAAAGGGTAAACATAGTCACCAAGACACTGTTCAAAAAATACAGAACATTGCAGGATTATGCGGACGCGGGTTTGGCGGAGTTGGAACAGGACATCAAGTCCACAGGTTTTTACCGTAACAAGGCTAAGAACATCAAAAACGCTACGCGCATGCTGTTGGATAACTATGACGGCAAGGTTCCAGACACAATGGAAGAAATAATCAAGCTTCCGGGTGTTGCACGCAAAACAGGCAACATCGTGTTATCCAACGCTTACGGGGTTATCGTGGGCATCGCCGTGGACACGCATGTACGCAGGCTGGCAAAACGGTTGGGGTTAACACAAAACACGGACCCAGACAAAATCGAAGCAGACCTCATGGAACTGGTGCCCCAAAGTTACTGGAAACAGGTAACAAACCTTTTGATACAGCATGGACGCAACGTCTGCGTGGCAAGAAAACCACGATGCAACAGTTGCAGTTTGAACAAAATCTGTCCATCAGCATTCAAAGAAACGTGATGTTCTTGTTTTTTCAGAAAAAACATTGATTTCAACAATGAACTACTATTAGTCTTCAAACATGTTTTTGGTATCAACGCCAGTTTGGCGTTTGTGGTAGTTTCTTTTTATAAAAAAACATCCTTGTGTTTACAACCTCAATTTTGGTTAACGAAACAACCGTAAATCAGGTTTGGCTCCGCAAAAATAGTAATTCCTTTTTGTTATTTCACATATTTGTCCATTTTTTTCTTCCAGTCTGGAACCCGTAGGTTGCAGCTGTTGCAGCAGGGGTTGTCCAGTTTGTTTTTGTTTCGTTCTTTCCAAGCGTCCAGTAGGTCGACTTCGCCGACTTTGCCGTAGTTGTATTCGTACGGGAAATGGTCGCATTGCAGAATCCTGCCATCCCAACTCACAGACATAATCCCCCAACATGAACAAGGATAATACTTGTAGTCTGGTACAACCTTTTTTCCGTCACTAAAATAGTGAGTCAACCTTGACTGCGTTTTCACTGCTTCGCTGGCAGGTTTAAGGTAAGAGGAATGAATCGGAAAAACTGTTCTGTCGTAGCCCTTGGTGAACTTCAAAAAGTCCCCAGTTTCATGCTGGTTATACTTGTTTTCGATGTAGTTAATCCACAGTTTCTGAGACGT
>JBAZEV010000024.1:12155-27074 GCA_041653695.1 Bathyarchaeia archaeon | reverse complement strand
CGTGTAAAGAAGGTTTACGGCGTTGACATACAGCAAGAGATGCTGGAACATCTTGAGCAAAAAATCAGAACCCAACAGATAGGAAACATCAAGGCGTTGCTTTCAAAAAATGATGTGATACCCCTTGAGAACAATGCCATAGATTTGTTGTTGACTGTTAACACGTTGCATGAGTTTCCTGACAAACAAGAAACAGCTAACGAGATACACCGAGTAATAAAACAAGGTGGGCAAGCAGTCGTAGTGGACTTCAAAAAAGAAGACACCCCGCGTGGTCCTCCTGTTGCAATACGTGTTTCTTCAATTCATGTAATTCAACTTTTTGAAGAATCTGGGTTTGTTTTTGTAAAGTCACGCGAAACCATTTACCATTATGTACTTGTCTTCCAGAAAAAGTAGTTTACAGAGGAATTTGTTGATGCTTTTGTATCCACGGTTCACGTAGTTCTGGTGCGTGGAAAACTAGTTTCTCCTTAAGGGAGATGTCTTAGCAGTTTCACCAGTGTTTTGTTGCAGTAAACGGTTATGCAAAGGCAACTAAAGGGCGAAGATTTGGGCTTATTTTTTGTTGCGGCGACATTCTATAGTCAATAGTATAGGCAAAACCGCCCATTTTTACTGCCTGTGAGGGGGTGTGTTGGAGGGCCTGGTGGTATTGGTGATAATAGTATTATCATGCAGTTTATGCATCACCAAAGCCGAGCTCTAGGGCTTGAAGAGGTTAAGCACCTGTTTGGGTTAACAGTTCCCGCCAACTGTTAGTTTTAAATATTTGTCAAACAGTAGAATTAAACAGAAGGAACAAACAGTGGACGACCTAAGCCTACCCGACGTAACAACAGTACGCCAAAGAATAGAAGCCGCAACAAAAAAAGAGGCAAAGTTCTGCTTAATGGCAGCTTACCTTTTTTGTGCTCGCGCCTCAGAGATAATCGGAACAACCAACAGCTATGACGTGGACCATGCCCAAACCATTGCACGTGGACCAACCGGACAAGACGTTAAACTTGAAACCTTCGAGATTGCAGACACCAAAACAGAGGCTGCAATCTTCACAGTCAGAACAGCAAAACGTGACGGAAAAATACGAAAAATCGCGTTGCCCCTTGAGAAAAAGTTTGAACCATGGACTGAACAATTATACAACTATTACCTTGAATATGGAACCGACAAGGTTTTCCCGTTTACGCGCCAGAAGGCATGGGATTATGCGCAGGAGGCTTTTTCGGGTTTAAGTTATCCAATCGAAAAATATACCCAGTATGACGTCGTGGATACCAAAGCAGTAAAAGCGCACATGAAGCCATTCAGAACTCATGCGTTACGGCACCTGCGGGCAACATAATTAATTGAGACAGTTGGGTTCACGGGCTTTGACCTTTCAGTTTACGGAGGATGGACATTAAGGAGCATGGTTGGAGTTGGCTCAGCATTGTCAAGGTATGCTCATCTGGATTGGCGCAGGTACTTCCCAAAGCTGCTAAAGGCCAGATTTTAACATATTCGATTTTGATTAAATGTTGAAATTATTATTCAAACTATTTCTCAAACCCAAAAACCACAATCCAAACATGTCAAAAGAAACAGGAACATAGGAAAAATTAAACATTTTTTTGTAAATAAACAGGGCATCTAACAGTTTCGTCAAACTGTTAGGAGACATGATTTCAAGTCAACACCCAAACAAAAAAACTTTGCAACAACCGGAAAGGAAATCAGGCTCAATCAACAGGTAGCACTGTTTTTCCACCAAGGTACAAGTAAAATGTTCCAGACTCAACAATGAACACCTATACTATTGTACACAAAAAAGGTGGTTTTTGGAGTAAAAAGATGCAGGCGTTAACAATGTTTTCAGCTAGGAAAACGTACATGCATCTGGAAAAGAGTGGATATGAGGGCATTTTTGGTTGGTGGATACATTTTCATCACCAAATACCACGAACAAACCCTGGTTTTGCCTTGGATACCACCAGTAAAACTGCCTCAAAAGGTGTGCTGTAAAACGGGTTGCCTGACCGATTTTTGTTCAGAGCAACAGCAAACGGGTTCTTGAGCAGTCAAATAATATGCCCGTTTTGGCAACCAAACAAAATGTAGTCGATAGTTCAGCAGTGCCAATGTTGATAGATATGAAAAGAAGTTAGCTAAGTTCTTTGGTAACTCGGAGTACAGACTTTGGAAAAAGCCATTCAAAGGTTCTACTGTTTGTCGTCAAGGTAGTCTGACAGTTTTGGTCCCAGTTTTGCTTGGAAATGTTTTAGTTCTGTTTTGTGTCCCATGAATTCGTCCACAAAGTTTTGTAGCTGCAGTATCGGAACAACGGGTACTTTGTTGTAGAATTTAACGGGCCCCGGAAACAACGACAGTATCACCGGAAACAGCGTTGCCTGACTCCAGTTTTCCAGACCCGCTTTTTGTTGCATGAAATGTAACGCGTCGGCTAAAACTTCTGTTCGTTGTGCTTGTGCATCAGCAACTCTGGTTATTGCTGAATTTCCCCAACCACGCCGCCAACGTTTGCAATCTACGCAGACAATTATTGGTTCACTAATCGCGAGGACGTCAATTTCCCATCTTCGTTGCGCAGCTTTGAATCGAAAGTTGCGTTGAACTGTGAACCTGTTTTTTTCAAACACTTGTGCTGTAAAGTTTTCAAATTCTTTCCATTCAAGAACTTTGCAGACTCTTTCAACATCTGTTCCGTTGTTGATGGCGTGAATAGCAAGCCTTACACGCATGTTCGAAGATAGTTCGATGTGTTCGTTCTCATATTCGATGAACCCAATTTCACGAAGACCACCTAAAATGTTGTTGACAACCTGAACAGGAACATTGGCTTCGCGTGCAATAACTTGCTTAGATACATCATCACCATTGTTTGAGTGTTTTAGTATGGCAATCAGAACATCTGTTTTGACGGTCATTTGCGTGATTATTCCTTTAGATGAACATGTCATCTTCTGGTGAACGCACCAGTGTTTTTGAGTTCGCTGACTCAGACTTGGGGTAATTGTACCCCCGGATTATTGCTGCGGGTACTGCCTCGTTTGTTTGTCCCATCACCAGTTCAGCTGCAGAGGATAACTCGTCGGCTACTGCGGTTCTTTTGATTCGGATGGTATACCCAAATAGGTCTTTTTCACCTCGGCGGTCTCGGAGCGGTTCAAGTCCTGCAGTGCCGATGGCAATGTTGATTTCTCCTTGCCGCAGAGGACGACCATGCGTATCGGACACGATAACTGCTACGTCTTTTGATGTCAGTTCCCCTATCTTTTTCCTTAACATTTTCGCTGAAGTATCCGCATTTTTTGGTAAAAGCGCCACAACAGAATTACCTGAAACATTTGATTGGTCAACCCCAGAGTTAGCGCAAACTATTCCCTGTTTGCTTTCGGTGATCAATTTGCCTTCACGCATACGAATGATACTTTTTGATTCACGCAAAACAACTTCTACCAGACGCGGGTCTTTGTCCGTTTTTTTGGCTATTGTTTTGGCAAAATCAGACGGCGTTACGGTCGCTAGGTCTACGACATTTCCTTCTGAACGCGAAACAATAACATGCGTAGCAACAACTACGTCACCGTTCTGGATGGGTGTTCCCTGTTTTTCTGCAGCCTGAACTATCATTAATGCTAGATCGTCGCCTTCTTTTATGATGGGCAAACCCGTTACAGCGTATACCTCGACTTTATTCAATCAAACAGCCTCTAGACTTGTTGCGCAGTCGATGGTTTAATATTATTCGCATATCGGAACATTTGGCAACTGCACAATACTGTTTATTGGTATTTGTTTGTTTCCGATTTTTTTACAGGTTTAAGCTAAAAACTATTGAAAAAGAAAAGATGCAGTTAATCAATGTTTTTCATGTATAAATCAAAGTGTAGAAAATGGGCCAATGTTTAGTGTGAAAAGCATTTTTGGTGTTTAGAACAGCCCGTTAAATATTCACTGAATATAAAAGGAGTTTACTTAACCAATGACTCTGCCTGTTTGAGGTCCATTGGTGTATTGATGTTAAAGAACGTTAAAAGCTGATGGTCTACGTGTTCTAGAACAATTGTTGAAACATAGCGTACTTGTTTCAAGTTTGCAATCATCGACAACATGTCCATGTGACCGTGCTGCAGTGCATCTTTTGCGGCTGTTAACGCTGGTTTTGTTTGGTAAACAGCGATTAGTGGTTCAACGTGCCTTGCAGGCCACCGTGGAATAACTGCTTGTCTATGGTCAGAAAGGTCTAAGAGAAAATGCACAAGACTGGTTGAAACTAACGGTGCGTCAACTGGAAGAAGCATCGTGTATTCGCCTTGTGCTTGTTCAAATCCGGTTATTGCACCAACAAGAGGGCTTTGTGAGTCGTCTTGGTCAATTACCAGTTTTGCAGAGTTTTTTACAACAGGTTCAAAGGTTTGTTTTTGTTCCTCGGAGCTGACCACAACCAGAACTTCATCAACCGCTGGCGAGGCATTGTCTATTACATGGCAAACAAGAGGTTTTCCACTTAAACAAACCAGTCCTTTATCGCTGCCAAACCGTTTAGAGAACCCTCCAGCAAGAATAACCGCTGATTTTTGCAAGACAATCTCGTCAAAAAGGCAGGTTTATACCTATTATCTTTTTCCCAAACAAAAAACCGTTTTTTGTTACTGTTTACGTTTTTCGTTCAGCTTCGGTTTTATCTGAACGTGTACATTGTAGAACACACCGCTTTCAACATGAAAAAACAAGCTAAACTGCTAAAACATTATAGGCATTCATCAAAAATAACCATAAAATTGTAAACATTGTCGGCATTCGCCCAAATTCGCAAAACGAACCAAAACATAAAAAAAGCGTTCCAAAAACAAAAAACCATTTCCAGCCACATAAAATAAGAAAACAACACCACGACCAACAACCACGACAGGATTTACTGCAACACACACGAAATGACGTCACAGTTTAGGAGAAAAAAAGGGCAAGATTCACTGCAAAGGGCATCTGTAGAAGCTTAAAAAAGACATTTTACTGAAAAAGTGCCCATTTACAGGCTGTGCTGAGCCCGTTTTCTGTCAAGACACTAGTCGGGATGCCGTTTTTGTTTGAAAAACTTGGCAGTCAACAGGTTTCTTTTTTTAGCATGCCTTGTTTTGGGTGTTGTTTAGCACCTGTTTTGCAGAGTTTTAGACCCCTATATAAGGTTCGAAACTAATCGCATAAACGTTTGCTCGAACAGGTGTTCTGTGTTGTGAAGCTGCAGTTTTTGCTGTAGAATTTGGGTTTAATGCAAATCAGCAGGGGTGAAAACATGGATTGTATACGGTTGGTTGGCGGGGTAACGTAATGTCCGTTGCAACTGAAGGTTTCCAAGACACTATACAAGAAAGTTGAAGCAACCAAGAGTTCAGTATACAGTTTGAGGGAAAAACTGTTCAAAATTGAGGTACCTCACTAGAATCTGCACGTAACAGGTGCATGCAAAGCATTGGGCAATTAATACGAAACAAAATGTTTCTTGGACTTTTTTGCGGTTAAATCGTGGTTGCTAAATCATTACACGTTTGGGGTACGTGTAAACGTTTATTCTTTGGTCGCGCACAAAACCAACCAACGTTACACCCGTTACTTGGGCTACATCCAAACCTGAACTAACCGCCGCAGACAAAGAAGCAACAACGGGAATTTTCAGTCGTGCAGCTTTTAGCACCAAATCTCCAGTAAGCCGCCCACTAAGGGCAAGAAAAACGTTCGCAAAATCAATGTTGTTTAAGGCTCCTGCACCGATAACCTTGTCAACTGCGTTGTGTCGTCCAACATCCTCGGCCAAAGCCACCAGTGTTCCATCCGGTGAATACAACGCTGCAACGTGTACGCCACCTGTTTTCTTGAATGTTTCCGCTTTGCTGTTAAGTTCCATCACTGAACGATAAATTACATCAGCTTTTACTGTGAACGTCAATTCCAGTTTTGGAATATTCTGAGTTATCTCAGACAGCGGACGGTAATCCGGTGAGCCACATGCGGAGACTATTCGGCGTGTGAAACGGTGTGACAAAAGTATTCGCTGTTCGGCGTCGATGTTTGGTTTAAGTGTCAGTATTCCACCTTTTTTCATTTCTAGGTTGTCGATTTCATCTGTTGAATATAGTACGCCTTCAGATAACAGGTGCCCCAGAACCATCTCTTTTAACATGTTGGGGGCGCAAAGGATTGTTCCGTAGTGGTGTTTGTTAAGGTATATGTGAAGGGCCGTTTCTTCGGCTATGTGGTCAGTTACTTTTTTGATGGTCTTATCAGAAACAGAGACCCGATTAAGCCTGATTTCTCGCAACTTGCTGCTCCTTATGCTTTTAGTTCATCAACAATGTAGCTTACGATTTCGTCGGCTATGTTGATTTTAGTAACCGACTGCAAACCACGCCACCCCGGTTGACTGTTGATTTCTATAACTACGGGCCCGTTTGGTCCTTCCATCAAATCTACACCGGTTACCTTGCAGCCGATTACCTTAGCGGCTTTTACTGCAAGGTCTTCAAGTTCCTTGGATAACTGTATGGATACTGGTTTTGCGCCTAAACTCACGTTTGTTTTCCAGTTCGGGGAAACCCTGCGCATCGAGGCTGCAACGCGGTCGCCGATTACAAAGGCGCGGATGTCTGAGTCTCCGTGGGGTACAAACTCTTGGAGGTATAACACCCCGTGGTGGAATGTGATTGAACGAAATATTCGTGCGGCTACGTCTGGGTCAGATACACGTGTTGCGCCTACGCCGCGTGAACCAAATACGGGTTTTACTACTATGTCTCCGCCTAGTTCGTCAAAACATTTGAGGGCTTCATCGTGGCTTTCGGTTACTGCGGTACGTGGAACGGGTAATCCGCTTTCTTGAAACAGCACCAATGAATAGTACTTATCCACAGACCGTTCGATGGCCTGTGCGGGGTTGATGATTAACAGTCCATCATGTTGTAGTTTGTGCAGAAGATTCATCCGGAATATGATTTCCTCTAATGAGCCCCGCCCTATTGGACGTGTTATTATGGCGTCTAAGTCTTTGAGAAGGTTTATGTCGCGGACAGTTGCGGCAGGACCGTAGTTTACACGGCCAATGATTGCTTTGTAACCAAAACAGACGGGTGTGATTTTTTGTCGGTTCATTGCTCCACGGAGTTGTGTGGAACACCAACCGTCTCCGTCTCTGGTCATTATCCCCATTTTCAAGCGTTTATTCCCTTCATTCATGAGCATTGAGAGGTAAGATTAAAGCATATCTCTGATGTTTGCGGTTGGATGGTTTGTGTTTTTTCAGAAAAATACTGTTTTCAACAATGAACCTCTATTAGACTACAAATATGCCATGAAGACCATAAGGTCAAGGTTGTTTGCGCTTGTAATGTTGGGTTAGTAGATGAATGGTATTATGGCGATTGCCAGTAAAACGGTTACTACTGCTGCTGTGACGGCGCGTGTCATGTTTTGGAGTGATTTTTCACTTATTTTTTGTCCCAACAGTTTCTTTAGTGTAATGTCAAAGATTCGTCCACCGTCCATTGGGTATATTGGTAGTGCGTTGAAGATTGCGAGGTTAACGTTAACAAACCACAGCCAATAGAATACATTTGCAAAAACGTGCCATTGGCTTCCCAGCGGATGCGTGTAGAATGGTATCAGGGTATCCGAGAACGGCACTAACGTTGGTGCCAATGCTGGAGGAACAAGGTACAGGGTGAATGTGTCAAGGCTCAAGTTTTGGTACAGGCTTAACCGTTTGGCTGTAAGTAAATCGCCCAATGTTACGCCCATTATGGCGCGTCCGTCATCTGACTCGGTTAAATTGATAGAGGTAAAAAACAGTTGGTCCCAGTTCTTGCCTCTTGCAACGGTTACTTGGACTATTTCTCCGGGGGTTTTGTTTTCAAACATGTTGCTTAACACGGTGTAGTTCTGGATGGGTATGCCGTCGATGGAAACAAAAATGTCATTAGGCAACACCCCTGACACATCCGCGGGCATGCCTTGGGCTACATCTGAAACGATTACGCCGTCAATAACAGGAGTCAACCCGTTAACAAGCAAAATCAACGCAAGAATACAAGCAACGGCAACCACAGCGTTTGCGCCAACACCTGCAGCCATAACAGGCAACGAGTCCCTTGGTTTAGTTTTCGTTAGTTCTTCCTCGTCAACGTCTACAAATGCGCCGATGGGAATAACCAAAAAGAACAGTAACCCGCTGGAGTTAACTTTTAATCCGCGATTTCTTGCTACGACTCCATGTGCGCCTTCGTGGATGACAATGGCACAGACAATTGCCAGCCAACCATACAAAATGGGCAGCAACGGGTTAATTCCTGGAATCAAAAGGTAAGAAGCAAGCCCCAAGTCGCGGGTTATGTCTCTTGCGGTGGATGTCCACAACAACGTGAACAGGCTACTGCAAAGGAAATACAAACCAATCGCAGCCACAACTGGAACAATAACAAGAGCAACCCAAGAAAGCACCCGCGAAAAACGGAATGAACCAAGTTTGTCAAAAACTCCCGAGAAAACCTTTGTTCTAACAGTTAACAATGGAAAACTAAACTCGAATCTTCCAGGTTCAGCTTCTTCTGAGTTAACTTCGGGGTCACCCAAACAAACCACCAAGATATGACCTTTTATTTACAGTTCTCTTAATCATTAAGGTTTACCAAAAAAGAGACACATTAACGAACGTATGAAACTTCATAACCGAAATCAGGCTATGTATATTCAATTTGATGGTTACAAACAATCTACAAGCACGTTGAAAAACAGTTAAACCGCCAAATCAACGCCTTTTGAAACATAATACTTGTGTTCTTTGGTTTTCTTTATGCACCCAAGGAAACTTCCAGCAAAATAGTCTAACCAGCACTGTTCTGAACCATCTAATTCTGCTTCTGTAAAAGTTACGGCTTTAGCTTCAGAAGTAGCTCCAGCGTGTATAAATTTGCGAATAAGCCTTTGGCCCATCTTATACTGAATACCAGACATAGACATCGATGATTTCATCCTATTTCTCAAATTTTTATGAAGACTCAAAATAAATGACAAAAAACTAAATTATTTAGTTCCAGTCACTAAGAGAATTCTGCTGTTTAAATCAATATATGCATAGGCTGTATTAAAGGTACAGGTTTTTGAACAATCACTTCAAGGTGTTTGTTGCCTGAACCTTCAAGTAACCGTTTTCTAAGCATATTGTTTCTATTTCTGCAATCCTTGAATAATTGGAGAAAAACTCTTTTCAGCACGCTTCTTTTTGAAGTCAGCCAACTTCACGATTTCATCTTTAACAACTTCGCCTTTGACGTAATCTACGCGCTCAAGAAGTTTCTTACCTTTATCAGACCGAACAATAACAGTTGAGTACCCTTCAGGGCTTCCAACAGAGCCAACCGAAACATCAGAAAGCCACGCAACAAAATCGTTACAGTACGCGCATCCGCCTTGAATGGCAGCATTAAATTCCTTTACTTTAGTTGAGTACGTGTTTTCGCCGATTTGAACAATAAACTTTCCTTTCTGAATCTGCGTTTTGGTAGCCTTGTCCAAATCAACACCAAGCAACTTTTTGGTTTCTGCTTTCAGTTTCTCATAATCGAAAGCCTCAAAACAGAACAACCCAACAATTGTTATGTCTAGGTCAGGGTGCTCATTAAGCAGTTGATACTGGATTTTTCGTGCGGTTCGAACCTCACAAGGAGTACCAACTATTGCGATGCGTTTCTTTCCATCTGCCACTAGGTCGCCAATTTTGGAGAGCATCTTAACCCGAGAATACTTTGTACCCCGTGCATTCAGTATATCCTCAGCGGTTGTGGCAATAACTGCCTCTGCTTTGTAGCCAACGCTTCGTTTAACAACAATCGCGGCATCAAACAATTTATTCTTAAAACCAGACAAAAGCAACGCAGTCGCCATTCCACCATCTTGACCTTGTACAGAGCTTTTAGCCGAAAGTATGTTGCTGTAAACTCCAAGGAACTCGTCTTTTGTTCCGTTCAAAAACTTTTTCTCAGCCTCGGCTATGTCCGCTTCCAATACGGGATACGTGTTTTCACGAACCTTCCGCGAGTTAGTTGGACACACAACCGCACATGCACCGCAACCCACACAGTCATCAGAGATAGTGTGATACGGCGCAGTTACTTCCCGTTCTACGCCGCGGTTCGCGAAGTTGATTGCAGAAACCCCAACTTTTTCGGCACAAACACGAGCACACAAACCGCAAAGGATGCAGTCCTCGTCTGGGTTGGTTGTGCAAAAACTTGAGGCTGTAACACCGTATTCGCGTGCTAAATCCTGTATCGCCTTAACGTTTGGGCAACGAGCCAACAACAGGTCAAGAAGCAAACCACGAGTCCGCCTTACAGTCTCTGAGTTAGTATAAACAACCAGACCCTCAGAAACAGGATAATTACACGAGGTTACAACCTTCTTCCGGCCACGTTTATCAACTATTTCAACTGAACACACACGGCAAGAACCAAAAGGCTCAAGCGCCGCATTATGACAAAGCGTAGGAATCTTAACGCCAACCGTTTTTGCAACATCAATGATGCTTGTGCCCTCGTTTGCGGTAACGTCTAGTCCATCTATCTTCAGTTTTACTGCTTTTTCGGTTACGTCTGTCATCGTTTTCACCAGCCTAATCCTGCTTGTTAGCATTCTCCCGTTTAATCAAACGCTGCTCAACGGGCAAAGCACAAGGAACTGGTTCGCCCGAAATCTTTTTCACAGCCCTAAACTTAGTGGGGCAAACGTCATAACATGTTCCACATTTAGTGCACTTGGACTGGTCGATAACCTGAACGTGCTGTTTTTCTCCACTTATCGCGTTTACTGGACAGTTACGGTAACACATTAAACAGGCTTGACATTTTTCGGGGTCAATATAATAGGAAATCAAACCCTTGCAAACCAAAGCGGCACATTTCTTTTCTTTTATGTGTGCCTCGTACTCGTCGCGGAAATACCGCAAAGTAGTCAAAACGGGGTTAGCAGCAGTTTGACCCAACGCACAAAGAGCCGAAACACGGGTAACCTCGGCGATGTCTTCAAGTTTTTTCAGGTCTTCTTCTGTCCCTTTACCGCCAACAATACGGTTCAAGATTATGTTAGCCTGTTTTAGGCCTTCACGGCAGGGGGTACATTTTCCGCATGATTCATCGCACAAGAAGTTTACAAAGTAACGGGCTAACTCAACCATGCATGTGTCCTCGTCCATTACTATCATGCCGCCAGAGCCCATCATGGAACCGAGTTTTGTTAGTTCATCAAAATCAACGGGAGAGTCAAGATACTGCTCTGGAATTACACCACCCGAAGGACCACCAGTTTGAACGCCTTTGAACTTTTTGCCATCACGTATGCCTTCGCCAATCTTGTAAATAATATCCCGCAACGGGATACCAAAGGGTACCTCAACCAAACCAGTGTTGTTTACTTTTCCTGCTAACGCAAAAATCTTGGTTCCTTTACTGGATTCAGTGCCAATGGACGTAAACCATTCCGCACCGTTGTTGATTATCAGCGGTATATTTGCCCAAGTTTCAACATTATTCAATGTACTGGGTTTATCCCAGACACCTTTCTCAGAAGTGTGAACATATTTTGGTCTGGGTTCACCTACGTTGCCTTCGATGGCGTTCATTAAAGCACTGGATTCACCGGAAACAAACGCGCCAGCGCCCTTGTGAATCGTTACCTTGAAACTAAAACTGGAACCAAGAATGTTTTCACCTAGTAACCCAAGTTCGTTTGCCTGTTTAATGGCGACTTCCATGTTTTCTATCGCAAGCGGATACTCTTGGCGTACGTAAATGAAGCCCTCATGGGCACCGATTGCGTAACCACCTATTATCAGACCCTCAAGAATCGAATGTGGGTTGCCTTCCATCAAGGCGCGGTTCATGAATGCGCCGGGGTCGCCTTCGTCACAGTTTACTATAACATATTTGGGTTCACCAACCGCGTTACGGGTTGATTCCCATTTCACATACGTGGGAAAACCGCCACCGCCACGACCACGAAGATTAGATTTCTTTACGGCTTCAATTACCTCCACGGGAGTCATCTGGAACAACGCCTTGGATAACGCGGCATAACCGCCGATGGCAATGTAATCCCCGACCTTTTTGGGGTCAACTTGGCTGTTGCTTTCCAGCAGAAGCCTGTTTTGATACTTGTAAAACGGGATATCATAAATGTGCCGAGCCCTTTCACCCGTTATTACATCGGTATAAAGTAGGCGTTCAACGATTTCGTTGTTAATCAACGTCTTTGAAACAATCTCGGGCACATCTTTTTCGTCAACCTGGAAATAGTATATTTCCTCAGGGTAGATAACAATCCGTGGACCTTTTTCACAAAAACCTAGACACCCTGTTTTCTTGATTTCAGTTTTACCGTCTAAACCCTGTTTTTTAAGTTCTTCCTCAAATGCCTTAAGAACCTTCTGAACGCCCAATGCTTGACAACCAGTGCTAACGCATGCAGCAATGGAAAGTTTTCCTTGGTCATTTTTGGCGATTATTTCATTTCGTAACGTTTCCAGTTCCGAGGGTGAAGTAAGGCATTTCATAGTTTGCACCTGTTAATCATAATTTTTTAGTAATATCTCAATTTTACCTGAGTTAAGCTTACCAAAATATTGGCCGTCTATTTCGATAACTGGGCCAAGAGCACAGCAGCCCAAACAGTTGACTGTTTCTAGGCTAAATTTAGAGTCATCCGTTGTTTCGCCAGCTTTGATTTGCAGTTTCTGTTCGATGCACTCCAGAATCTTTGAGCCACCTCGAACATAGCAGGCTGTGCCAACACATACCCTAACAAGGTGCCTGCCAACGGGTTTAAGGCTTAATGCCGTGTAGAAGCTGGCTACGCGGTAGATTTGGCTTGTTGGAATCTTGAGTTTTTCGCTGATTTTGTTGATTGTGTCTTTTGATATCCAACCACATGCATGTTGAATCTCGATTAGCAACTGAATTAGAATTCCTTTTTCGTTCAGGTATTTATCGATGATTTGGTCTGTTCGAGCATCCGACATGACAATGCTACCTCGCCGAGTTAGAAACTAGATTTACATGTTTACCAAATAAAGGGTTTACGGAATGCCCAGAAGCATGTTCATAGATGATCAACTGTAAAGATGAGACGCAACCCTGAACGTATTAATAAACAGAAGTTCACAGTAATTCAAAGGTTAATATGATGATAGCAGGAGTAGACGAGGCAGGACGTGGCCCAGTTCTTGGCCCTTTAGCAATAGCAGGCGTATGCATCAAAGAAGAGGACATACCCAAACTGATGGCCATTGGGGTTAAGGACTCTAAACTGTTATCGCCCAAAAAACGGGAAACACTTGCGGTTCAAATCAAAGAAATTGTACACGAATACAGCATAGTCTTACTTAGCCCCGCAGAAATCGACGTAGTCGTAGAAAGTAAAATAAAAAACCACAAACTAAACCGCCTTGAAGCAAAAACCATGGCAAAGGTCATAGAAACCCTGAAACCCGACGTAGTCTACGTGGACGCGGCAGACAGAGTAGAGAAACGTTTTGGAGAACACATCGCAGAGTGCCTGAGTTTTTCACCAAAAATCGTTTCTGAACATAAGGCAGACCTGAAATACCCCGTTGTTTCCGCTGCTTCGATTTTAGCCAAAGTAGAACGGGACAAAAAGATTTCTGAACTAAAAAACAGTTACGGCAACATTGGATGCGGTTACCCAAACGACAAAAACACGGTAGCATTCCTTAAGCAATGCATCTTGGAGTCTGGTGATTACCCGGAGTTTGTAAGAAAATCTTGGCAAACGGCTAAGCGAATAAAAAACGAAACTACGACAACGCAGAAAAAACTGCAGTAGACGCATGTTTAACTAAGCGTTAGAAGCTCTTTTGGCGATTTTATTTTTTTGAATTCCTTTTGAGTTAAAACCTGAGTTCTTTTAGTTGGAATGTTCTCGTCGTAACTGATGAAAACAGGTTGAGCCCCAACAAGTGCACCAAGATTCTTAATCTCATTAACACGCTTATCCAAATCAGGCTCATTTGCACCAACAAGACCTCCAACGATTCTCACGCCTTCATTGGGGCAGCGGACAATAAAATCAAAAGGAGCCCGCCCAGTGGAGGTTACACATAAATCAAATTCTGCAAACTTCCTGAAAACCTCTTTTAACAAACGTCGCTTAGCAAACAGTTGCCTCGCAGACGTAAGTAGGCACATCTGTTCGGGACCATGAAAAACGTCTGTTGATTGAATAACTGGAACACCTAACAACCATTCAAGACGATAAGCAACCGGAACAGACGCCTTAGCCAAACCACGTTCATAATTATACAGTGTACGCACAGAAAGCCCAGCCAACTCCGCCAGTTTCCCAACAGAAAGACCCATTTCACGTCGCCGTTTACGGATGCTCTGTCCGTCTAATGCTATGTAGTATCCGCCTGGTCCTGCTTCGACTAAAGGGTATGCACCCCGCAGGAGTATGTCCGCGAACGTTTTTGCTGTAATAGTGCAAACATCGTACCGGTTGTACACGGTGTCGTCTTCCAACGGTTTTCTACGTGAACTTTGGGCAACAAATAAGGGCACCGCAGAAAAACAGCCTGAAACTTTCTGGAGTTCCGCTACCTCGTTCAGGCAGGTTTTATCGATGTCAGAGTGCACCTTCAGAAAAAGGAGTTTGTTTTCGTCTTTTGCGGCTAAATCAAAACATGAACAGTTAGTTTGGCACCTTTTTGACAACTGGTATCCTGCTTTTTCAAGCACATATTCAGTTGAACTGAGGATTTCAGCGCGGTTCAATTTGTTACCCTCAGATAAGAGTCAATTATTAGCGGCACATATAAAGATATGTTCAAACAAGAAAAAAATGAAAATGTGTTTCAACAAT
>JBAZEV010000024.1:0-12145 GCA_041653695.1 Bathyarchaeia archaeon | reverse complement strand
TTTACTTTTCGAGTTTTGCTTTCAACTCTTCCATTCTCGCTTTTACACCGCCCATTTCTTGGTCTATGTCTAGTTTTTCGGCTTCCAACGTTTTCTGGTAGCTTTCTAATGACACAATTTCTTGTTCGGCTGTCTGCGGTTGTGTTACAGTTTGATAAACGGGTTGAACTACAACGGGTTGCGGATAAACAAAACGTCCTCTACCAAATCCGCGTCCCATTCCTCTGCCGTGTCCTCTTCCCCCGCCTCGACCATATCCCATTGTTGGGTTCATGTATCCAGGTACTGGGTAGCCTGCACAGTAGCCCGCTGCGCGTCCAGTCATGGGTCCTGCGTTGTTTGGTCCGGTTCCATCTCCTCTTGGCATTTTTTTCACCTCTATTATGTGTTTATGCATAAATTACAATTATTAGATAATGCACAAAAATATATAAGTGTTACCCTACACATTAACAATACAGCTGAAAAACAATGGCATATGGACGAAGACACAGACACGGAAGAAGAGGAAGACTCCCAAAACAAGTAACAATACCAAACCCAACACAAACACAACAATTCATCCCACAACCAACCACAACAACAGCAACAACCATCACATTAGAACCCGCAGAACTTGAAGCAATAAGACTAGTTGACCTTGAAGACTTATCACAGGAACAGGCAGGAGCAAAAATGGGTGTATCACGTGGAACAGTATGGAGGCTGGTCAAAACTGCAAGAAAAAAAGTTGCCCAAGCACTTACAGAAGGCAGACCAATAACAATCGGCAACAGCATATAAGCCGAAACAGCAATTATTATGCGGATATAAAATGTGTGAACTCAAGGTAATAGTGAACCAAAAACAAGTTTTTGAAAATGTTATCTACGCAAAAACAGACAAAAACACCGTTGAAGTAAAAGACATCCTAGGAAACTCGATGACGTTCAAGAACCACACAATAACAGAAGTCAACATCGCCAAAGAACAACTAGTTCTCACACCAACAAAATAGAACCATATAAGACAAACAAAAAATAGGAATTAATTAGAATCAGCAGCAACATTAGAACCAAGACATTCTAGTGTTTGCTGCCATATTTCTTTAATTGCTTGTGAAACTTTGCTTTTCGGCGAATATTCTATTATAGGTTTTCCTGCGACCATGGCTTCTGTGACAATCTGATCAAAAGGTATCTTACCAACAACCTTTATCCCATTGGATTCACAAAACTTGACTATTCTGGAAGTGTTTTCTTCGTTTATGTCATACTTGTTTACGCACACAAGGGCAGCTATCTTGAAGTGATTCAGCAAACCTAAGGCACGCTCCATGTCATGGATGCCTGACAATGTTGGCTCAACCACTATCAGACCCGTGTCAACTCCGCCCACAGAAGCTATCACAGGACAACCAATCCCAGGTGGACCATCATTAATGATCAGTTCACAGTTTTCGTTTTCAGCGACCTTTTTAGCATTCTTCCTCACCAATGATACAAGTTTGCCTGAGTTCTCCTCTCCCGGATTCAGAAGAGCATGGGACATGGGACCATACTTGGTCTTAGAGATGAAGGCGTACCCCGAAATCCTTTTCTTAAGCTCTATCGCCGCTACGGGACAAATGTATTCACAGACGCCGCAGCCCTCACATAGAACCGGATCAATAATCAGTTTCTCTATTGCGCCGAATCGGCAATTCTCTTCGCATTTTCCACATTGAACACAGTTGTTTTCATCTATCACAGCAACGCGGGACGCCTTAAATTCTTGGGTCTCCACCATCTCAGGTTTCAGTAGCATATGAAGATCTGGCGCATCGACGTCGCAGTCGGTGAAAACAGCATTTTTGGTTAATACTGCAAGAGCTGCAGTCACGCTTGTTTTTCCTGTTCCGCCCTTTCCACTCAACACCGTAATCTCTTTCAGCATCATATTTTTTGCCTCTTTATTTTGTCCAGAATTTCCAGAAACTTTTCTTTCCACTCAGGCATCTCTTCCACAAATGGGACTCCACGGGAATAGAGTTCTGCAATCTTCTTGCTGAATGGTATCTCCAACAACAATGGTATCTTTTCTTTTTTGCAGTATTCGTAGACTTTTCTATCGCCTATTCCTGCACGGTTTATTACCACGCCCATGGGAACTCCAAGGTCCTTCAAGACCTGAACTGTTATATTCAGGTCGTGCAAACCAAATGGGGTTGGCTCGGTCACTAGAATGCAGTAGTCTGTTTTGTGGACTGATGCAACCAAAGAACAGGCTGTTCCCGGTGGAGCATCTATCACAACTGTTTTGCCGTTTTTCATCTGGTTTTTGACTGCCTTTATGAGTGGCACAGCCATGGCTTCTCCCACGTTAAGTTCGCCATATACTATCTCAACGCCCTTTGCTTCTCCCTTTTTGATTACGCCTATCTGCCTCTGCTTCTCTGTTATCGCATCTTTGGGGCAAACAAGCATACAGCCGCCGCAGCTGTGACATAATTCGGGAAAAACCATCACCGTTTTTGGCGCCACAAACAGGGCATTGTATGCACAGAATTTGGAGCATTTTCCGCAGTAAACACAAAGCTTCTCTGAAATCAATGGAATTTTGGTGTACACTGGTTCTGTTTCAGTTATTTTGGGTTTTAATAGTATGTGGGAGTTCGGTTCTTCTACATCGCAGTCTAGGAGTTGCACATTTTCTAAGGATAGCGCCATGTTGACAGCAACCGTTGTTTTCCCTGTGCCGCCTTTTCCGCTGGCAACCGTTATAATCAAATTAAAATTCTCCACTTTTTTTAGCGCTTTTTGTTATTTTCATATTTTTTAATGGCATTACACAAGGTTGTTAAAACAAGTGTTGCACAGTGGCATTCATTGCCTGGCAAACCACCCAATTTCTCTATCACTTCTTTTTCGGTTATTTTCTCTGCTTCCCGTAGTGTCTTTCCTTTTGCAATCTGAGTTACTATTGATCCGCAGGCGGCAGATGCTGGACAACCTAAATACTGGAATTTTGCATTTTCTATTACATTCTGATCATTAATTTTCAAGTAAATTTTGCAAGTGTCGCCACATGGACCTGTGTATGGTAGTTCCACATTCGCATTTTCAATTACACCAACATTTACCTTTTCAAGATATAGATCGATGGCTTTCTTTGAATAACCAGCAATATTTAGAAGTTCTAGCTTTTCTTCAGTTAGTTGATCCGACACTTTCTTTCTCTCTGAAAATTAAATAGCATACCCTCTTCTAGTGATGTTAATCGTGATGACAGCCGTCTGTTAATTCTACAAGTTCGCCTCTATTGTATTGTTCAATAGCGTCTTTTACTATATCAGCACTTGTTCTAAGGATTGTAATTCTTGCGTTTTGGAAGTTTTGGACTACTCCTTGTCCCATGCCATGTGCAATCATGATATCTGGTTTGAGATTCAAGAGAAAACCAAGTCCGTGACAAAAATGTTCTCCAGAACTTGAGACTGTACTTTGTTTTATTATCTGTCCATTTTCATCTAAATCAATAACTGCAAAATAAGGTGTTCTTCCAAAATGCTCAGAAAGATGAGCATCAATACCTTTTTCATCCGAAACCGGAACAACAATTCTTACATTCACTTCATTTGCACCTCCTTGTTACCTCAATCTTCTAAAATTTATCGCTCTCTACCCTGTCCTTTTCCCATTCCGAAATGGCCACCAACAGTTGGATTACTTGTCTCTTTGAGTTTGCCACTTTTGTATTTTTCAACAGCATCTCTAATACTGCCCGAAACACCAGTTACAAGCTTTATCCCTGAAGCGGATAAGACATTAAATGCGTTGGGTCCAACGTTGCCTGTTATAATTACCTTGGCGCCCATGTTCACAACTGTTTGAGCAGCTTGAATTCCCGCTCCATGTGCTGCATTGGTAGAATCGTTCAAAATGGCGCTAAACTCCATTGTCTCAGAATCAACTACGACAAAGTATTGGCATCTCCCAAATCTCGGATCCACATTGGCATCCAGACTATCTGAAGATGCTGAAACACATATTTTCATTTTTGTTCATTTCCTCCCAATTTTAATTTTAATTAATTTTTGTTTGAATTTTGACCTGTTTGTTTTTCTTTCAAAAAATCTTCTACCTTTTTCACAATCTCTCTAAAGGCTTTAGCTGAAGCTGAGTTCGCATTTTCCGCTAAGAAGGATACACCCTTGTCTGCTTCTTCACAGATTTTAGAATCTATCGGAATTTGCCCCAGAAACGGGACGCCCAATTCTTCCGATATCCGTTTTCCCCCACCCGCCCCAAGAATGTTTATTTTCTCGCCACATTTTGGACAAGTGAAACCGCTCATGTTTTCCACTATGCCTATAACTGGAATTCTCATTTGTCTGGAGAAACTCACTGCCTTCTTTACTACATCCTCAGAAACCTCTGAGGGTATTGTAACTATTATTGTGCCGTCCATTTCAGGGATGAGTTGCATAGCACTTAGAGATTCGTCGCCAGTGCCTGGAGGGGCGTCTATGAAAAGAAAATCTAGTTCACCCCACATGAAGTCTGATAGGAACTGTCTAATCGCTTGCATCTTTAATGGGCCACGCCAGATGATTGGGGTTTCTTGGCTTTGTACGAAGAAGTCCATTGATACTACTTTGATTCCCTCTGGGCCCGTTACTGGTAAAGCGCCTAGTGGCGAAATCTCGATTTTTTTTCCTTTCACGCCAAGCAATTTTGGTATGCAGGGTCCATGTATGTCGACATCTAGTATTCCAACACGATCCTTGTAGCCGTTTAACGCAAAAGCCATTGCTAGATTTGCTGCTACGGTACTTTTGCCTACGCCTCCCTTTCCGCTGATTACTGCAATCTTATGTTTGATGCGGCTCATGTTCATTTTGAGTTTCTGATCCTTTTCAGTGAACTCGGCGATTCCTTTTTCAATAGTAGCTTGTTTTTCCATCGTGATCACTTAGTAAATTATTAAGGCTTATATTGTTTACAAATCAAAACATTTAATAAACGTTTCGTTTATTAAAATGACTGCTGATTGAAATTGACGTTAGATGACATTGACTGGAAACTAATTATGCAACTACAACAGAATGGAAGAAAAACATTCAAAGAACTCGGCGAAACAATCGGGTTCACAAGCCTTGGCGCAAAAAAACGTGTCGACAAGCTTTTAGAAAAAAACCTGATACAAATCTCTGCCTCCGTAAACCCAAACGCCTTAGACCTTCGGTTGGCACTGATTCTGCTAGAAACAAAAGACGCAGATGCAACAAGAAACATAATCAAACGTTACCGCGGATGCCCACGAATAATCAACTTCTTTACAACAATGGGCGGTTTTAACCTCATCGCAATAGTAATGGCAGAAGACCAAGCCACCCTAGAAAGCGAAGCCATGGAAAAATGTGGACTAAGAAGCGGCGAAGGCATCAGACGATCCGAGTTCTTTCCAATCGGAAAACTGGACAACACAACATTCTTGCCAATAAAAACAGAAACACTAAGCAAAAAAACAGACATAACACCATGCGGTGTACAATGCAAAGACTGTCCCTCATTTCAAAACGAAAAATGTGTAGGTTGCCCCTCAGTAAAGTATTACAGGGGACCGCTTAAAATCTGACGGCGCCGACCCCGTAACCATATTTACATGAAAACTGAAAGCACCCTGAATGCCAAACCACCAACAAGCAACGCAAGCAAAATCTCGCAAACAGTGATTGTTAACGATTTTTTCAATCCAAACTCTTTAACCAACGCTGCTATTGTGGCCACGCAGGGTATATAGAGCATAACAACCAGCGTGAATGTGACCATCTGAACGTTGCTCATTACAGACGCAAAGTTTGTTGTTCCAAACAGTGTCGCTAGCATTATCAAGGTTAGTTCTTTTCGTAGCACTCCGAAAATCAGTGCGATACCTGTAACAGCGGGCAACCCAAGCCAAACAACTGTTAACGGGCTTGACAGGTCTGCGATTGGATTTAGCAGGTTTGCTAATTCGGCGATTTTGATTATGAAACTGCCCACGATTATCAGCGGAAACGCCATCACTATGAATTCACGTAACCTGAACCACGTTTGCTTCAAAACCGTGGAAAGATGCGGAGCACGGTAGTCGCTCATCTCCATGATTAGTTCTGTTGGTTCGCCTGGTAAGACTTTGAATGCGATTCGACCAAGAACAAAGATGATAACCAAATTGAACACATACAGCCCCAGTGCCCATTGGATGCCAACAAAGTTTCCAACCAACCCGAGTATGATAACAGATGTTGCGGCGCAGGGAACCAAGGTTACAACAAACGCTGTTAACAGTCGTTCACGTGCTGTTTCCATTATCCTGCAGCCTAAACAGCCGGGTACGTTACATCCGAAGCTGAGCATAACGGGAATGAAGGCTTTTCCGTGTAACCCCATTTTATGCATCAGGTTGTCCATCAGAAACGCGATTCGGCTAAGGTAACCTGAGTCTTCAAACAAATACAAAATGAAATAGAACGGCAAAATATACGGCAACGCAACCGTTATGCCGCCGACGATGCCTTCGATTATTCCACCCCATAATAGTTCTCCAACTATGCCAGTTCCCAATACAGAATCAAAAGCGGGTTTCAAACCAAAAAAGAAGTCACCTAACAGACCAGACGCGAAGTCGCCAAAACTGAATATACCGATAAAAACCGCTAGGATGGTTGCAAACAGTATCGGGTAACCAAAAAACTTGTGTGTCGTTGCAGTGTGCAACTTTTCGCGCAGCGGCGTTTTAAGTGGTTCAGTAATTGTTTGAATTTCTGTTGCAATCCTGTTCGCTAAATGGTAACGTTCACTGGTTACAACAGTCGAACAAGAGTGACCATGCAGTTCCTCTAGCTCTGCGCGATACTTTTTTGCGGCTTCAACACTTGTTGGGTTTACTTGTTGAACCTTGTTTTCGATTTCTTTGTCGTCCTCGAGCAGTTTTAGTGCAACCCACCTTGCGGGGTACTTCAAACTTGTTTTGCTCAACAGTTTAACCAGTTGCCCAGCTTTTTCCTCAAGCTCCCAGCCATACGTGGGTTTCAGGGGCGTTATTTCCCGTTTTTTCTCAATAACTTGGATGGCAATTTCCAGCATCTCGGAAACGCCTTTTCCGCTTACCGCAACAGTTGGAACAACGGGCACACCTAACAGGTTCTCGGCTTTCTGGCGGTCAATACTTATTCCCTTTTTCTGTGCCATGTCATACTGGTTTAACGCAATCAGCAACGGCGTATCCAAATCCAGAAGCTGCAACGTAAAAAACAGGTTGCGCTCCAAAAGCGAGGCATCAACAACGTTTATGACCAAATCAGGTTTCTCGGTTGCGATGTACTCCCGCGAAACCAGTTCCTCCATAGAAAACGTTGAAAGCGAATAGATACCCGGAAGGTCAACAAAGTCTATCGTGTAACCTTTGAAGTTTAGTGTTCCTTCAGCTTTTTCAACAGTTTTTCCGGGCCAGTTTCCAATATGTTGGTGTAAACCAGTCAACTGGTTGAAGATAACCGATTTTCCTACGTTAGCGTTTCCTGCCAGAGCAATTGTATAATGTTGGTTGCTCATCTTTTGACTTCCACCAAAATATTACTGGCCATACCGCGACCGATTACAAGCCGTGAACCACGAACCAGAACCTCAATTGGCCCCTTGAACGGCGCAGACTTCACCACGGTTACATCTGTACCAGGTGTCAAACCTAAATCACTCAAACGTTTAACACAAAGCTCTGCCATATCACGGTGACCCCGACCCCAACGTGCCCGGTGACGACACATATGTTCATCTTCTTCAGGGGGAAGGTCGGTTGTTGTAATTATTCCGGTTTCACCATTTTTTAACAAAGTTAAAGGCAACTGCATCACATGTGCACCTCGGTTTGGTCGGGTTTAACGTAAATTATTGAAGCAACAGCGTGGTCAAGTGTACAGGTTTTGTTACCAACACGTACCGTGTAAGGACCACTTGCACCGTTTTTTGATTCAACTACAACAGTTTGTCCAGGCAGAAGACACAGTTTTGAAAGTTGCTGCAGGGTCTCGGTTTGTTCCTCAGTAATTTTGACAATAACTCCGCCCGTTTTTGGTTCAAGTTCGGTTAACGCAACGGTTTCTTCTTCAAAAACGCTGCCACACGTAGTTGGAATGGGGTTTCCGTGAGGACATTTTTTCGGGTTTCCCAGGGCTTTTTCTAGGGCTTTAATTATTTCTGCGGAAAATGCGTGTTCAAGTTTACATGCAGGGTCGTGGACTTCGCTCCAGTCCAGATGCAGAAAATCTGTTAACAAACGTTCTGCTAGGCGGTGCCTTCGCAGTATCATTGACGCAATTTTTCGGCCTTCATCGGTTAACTTTACGCCCCGGTATGGTTCATGGGTAACAAGTCCTTTTCGTTCCAAGTTTTCGATTGTGTTTGTTACTGAACCGGGTACAACATTCAGGCTTCTGGATATGTCCATGGTTCGGGCGTATCCTTCTTTTGTTTCTAGCCTGTAGATTGCTTCAAGGTATTCTTCGGCTTGGCTTGTTACTGTTTGTTCTTCGGGGCTCAACTGTTTTCACCACACGATAAATTACGAGACCTCGTAATTTTATGTGGTTTAATCACAGATAAACCTTCCTTAAAACATCAACAAAAACGGCCAGAAAGCCCCGAAAAAACCTGAAATTAAGCATTAAAGTGTTTCTTGAAAACATCAAAGATTTCTTCAGGTTTCTCCAAGATAACAATGCCATCCATTGTAGCCAACTTTTGGACGTGCTCGGCATCTTCTTTTCGTACACGCAACTTCATTTCGCTGCCATCCGGAATCTGTGTAACAGTTACGCCTTCCTTGAGGTCACACGGCAAAATATACACAGGAATAAACGCTTTCAACGCCATAATCGCGGCGTTACAAATCAACGTATCCGCAATACCCGTTGCTATTTTCGCAACAGTATTCGACGTTGCAGGTGCAATCAACAAAAAGTCAATTTTTCCACTTTGAAGCTGAACAGCAAGCGTAGGCATGTTTGAGTTAATCTCCACCCGGGTCGTATTAAACGATTTTTTCAGGTCCTCATACAGGCGGTAATATTTCACAACCAAATCAGCTGCCTTAGAAAGGTAAACCGTGAGCCTTGCTTGGTCGTTGTACTGCTTGTTTACTTGTTTCATGACCTCGAAAACTTCATTTAGCCTGTCGCCGCTGCCTGTTATTCCCCATGCTACACGTTTTTTTGTATTCATGTTTTTCACTTTAAACCTGTTTTTTTGTTTGAAGCTGTTTTAGTGCTTCGGCAAAACGTTTCACAGTTTTTTTAAGACTTCTGAACCCCTCAACGTCCTCTTTTACGCCTTCAAGGGTGTCTTTTGACCAGAAGTTTGCGCCCAAATTTGCGCCAAACGGTCCACCACTAACGGGCAACGCCCCGTTTAGTATGTAAAATGTGAAAATCTGTTGAATGGCAAGTTCTTGACCTCCGATTCGGTCGCCACCAACGGTTATCGCCATGCCTTTTTTGAATTTTAAACTGTTAATATCCGCAGCCATTAAAGCCCGTGTACGGTCCATTACGGCTTTAAGCTGGGCGCTGACACCGCCATTGTACACGGGTGTTGCAAGAATTATTCCATCTGCCTTGTTTAGCAGCTTGTAAACGGTGTACATGTCATCCTTGATTACGCATTCTTTGTGTTCCAGGCAGTAATCGCAGTGTTTGCAGAACCCGATTTGTTTGTTGCGTACAGAAAAAAACTCCGTTTCAAAACCCATCTTCTGCAACATATTAAGGGCTTCACGTAGGACGTATTCTGTTGCGCCGTCACGCGGGCTTGCAGATATGCCGACAATCAATGTGGGTCACTTATTGTGTATGTTGTTGAAACTGAATAAAGGTTGCTAATACCAAACTAACACCATAAACAGGTCGTGATTATTTCTCCCAAAAGGGGGAACACCTAAAAGCGAGAATAAAGGGTTCATGCATTATGGAAAAGAAAAACGTAGCCGCCATCGCAATAATCTGTGGAGTCACAATCTTTGCAATCAAACTGTTAGCATATTTTATGTCTAACTCAGTGGCGTTACTCTCGGATGCCATGGAATCAATCGTAAACATTGCCGCATCAGGGCTGATGCTGTTCTCTGTTTGTGTATCAGAAAAAGCGCCAGACAGCAGCCACAAATACGGGCACCAAAAAATTGAGGACATCTCAAGCATGATAGAAGGAATTCTCATCCTAATCGCAGCAGCACTTATCGTAACTGCAGCCGCAGGACGCCTTTTTGAACCCGCGGAACTGTTCAAACTTGACCTCGCAATAGGCGTTTCGATGTTTGCCACGGCATTGAACGGGGGGCTTTCTTGGTTACTTATCAAAACAGCAAAAGGCTGCGGCTCAACCGCGCTTGAAGGCGACGCAAAACACCTGCTTTCTGATGTTATCTCTACAGTGGGTGTTTGGATAGGCTTGTTTATTGCACAAATTACGGGTTGGCTGTTTATGGATTCGCTTCTTGCGTTTCTGGTTGCCATACTAGTAATTCGCATGGGCATAGGGCTGGTGTTGAAGTCGTCAAACCGTCTTATGGACCAGTCATGTGATGAGGAAGAAAAGAAGATAATGGATGTTCTTAACAGGCACGCGTTTAGTTTTATTGATTTTCATAATTTGAAAACCCGCAGGAATGGGAACCAAGTCTTTGCTGAGTTGCATCTTTCGGTTGATGGCTCATTGAGTGTTCAAGAGGCACATGACCTTACAGACCATCTTCAGGATGAACTAGGAGAAGAGCAACCGAACGTTCATATGACGATTCATGTTGAACCTCCAAAGGCTAAGAATTAGGGGTAAACCGTTTCACTTTTTGGAATGGATGTTTCATAATGTCCCTTATCTTGTAATGTGTAGTCTATAGTAACATAGACGATGTGAGGTAAAAAATAAATGACTTATAGTAAAAAACTTGTTGTAAGCTTCACGGTTTGTTCGCTTCTGTTGATGTTCACGTTAACAGCTTTTATGCCCGTTCAAGCCACAATGCAAATGTCGGGCAAAAACATGCCCCCAGATATGCCAGAAACCGCTGAACAATACAACCGAACAGACATCACCCCACAAGGTTACATGGAAACAGTACAAGCAATGAACATGAATGTGTTCTTTTACAAAAACGTCACTTTGGTGATGAACTGCACCCAAAACTGTGAAATGAACGTAACAATCAACCAGCAGGTCCAAAACAGGATAGTTGGCGTTAACGTTGAACCCAACCAAACAATGACCCTGACCATGAACATCACCGCCGTTGCACCTGAAGGCGTTGCCACCATGGAACGAACATTAAACTTTTACATGGGACTTGAACCAAACGCCCAACTTCAACTGCAAAGCCAGCTAAGATTGCTGATAAACCAAACAGAACTAAACGCTGAACTCAACAGGGAAGTCAACGCCACACAACTAATGTGGATGTACTGGAACCAAACCCAAAACCAGTGGGTGCCTGTTGAAAGCTACATGAACCAAGACGGGTACCTTGTCTGCAACACAGACCATTTCTCTGTTTGGACAGTAGCAGAAGTTAACCCCGAAGACATCCCAGAAACCATACATGTATTCACAGTAGTTGCGTTAGCGGCAGTTGCAACGGTTGCTACGCTCCACTGGAAAAAGAGAAAAACTCAATAAAACGGGGAACACTATTTCCCCAACTTTTTTTACCAACCTAAAAGGTTTGCCAGCGTCTTTTTACTAACAGTTTCAGCCGCCTTTTTTCCAGCCAACAGTTCCACAAGTTTGAGAGCAAACAAAAATGCAGTAGCTGGACCTTGACTTGTTACTATGTTACGGTCTACAACGACCAGTTCGGTTTTGGGTTTGCCTCCGCCTTTGATCAGTTCGTTTTCCATTTTAGGAAAAATTGTGCAGAATCTGCCGTTTATAACCCCTGCTTCGGATAATACTGCGGGTCCTGCACAGATTGCTGCAACAAGCTTCTGGGAATTAAATGCTGTTTTGATTGCGTTTATCACGTGGGGGTCTTTTCTGAGGTTCTTGTAACCTGGATTTCCGCCTGGACATATAACAGCATCAAAACAGGTTACATCAACTTCGTCGATAGAGACATCTGGAACAATTTTCACGCCATGTACGCCCTCGGCAAC